>MFVS01000008.1 GCA_001786195.1 Candidatus Nomurabacteria bacterium RIFCSPLOWO2_12_FULL_40_42 | reverse complement strand
AATGAAAGGGTGTCTGAAGAAATTAAAACAAAATTAAAAATTGAACACGAAAAATTGAATCCAAAAACCCTACATGACAAGCTAATTAAAATTAAAAGTGATATATTAAAAGCTAATCGGCTCGCTATGGAAGCAAAGCAAATACAGATTTAGTTCACTGATGTTTTAATATGAGCTATTAAGCCAACCACAAAAAAGCGCCCATTGCTGAGCGCTTTTTTGTTTCAATTCTTTATTCGACCAATAGAATTTTTATTCCAATGTTGAAGAACCGAAAACTTTTTCTTCCAACGCAATTATGTGTGGATGATAATCAGCCACTACGGCCCCGACACTTTCTTCGTTTTCTTTAAGATTTTTTTCTAACCTATTAAAACTTTCTCGAGTTTCAGTTCTGAAAGATTTTTGATCGGTTTTGAGATCAGAAACATCAGTCTTGAGTACGGAAACATCTTTTTTGACTCCTACAAGTTCTGTCTTAATACCGGAAACATCTTTTTTTACAATGTTTAACTCTTCTTTAGTCGCCATTGTTTCAAGAATTTTTAAGGTTGTTTTAGAAATTAAATCAATAGCTTTTGTGTTGCCATCAGTAGTTACCGATAAATTGCTGATTAACTTTGCTAAATCTTCATTTGTCACTTTCTTCTCATTCATAAGAAAAGTATATCACAAGTTATATTTTTAATGCAAGCCAAATATTAACCAAAAAAGCACCCATTACCGAGTGCCTTTTTGTTTGGCTTTCTATTCCCCCTCTCCTTTACAAGGAGAGGGTTGGGATGAGGTGAATTTAAGAACCCCCTTTCATTTTCCCCCTTGTTAAGGTGGAAAGTAATTCCTACTGCGCCATTGCTTGACGATTCATTTCGGTCTTTGTTTTCGGACCGATGAGACCGTCAGCTACCAAGCCATTGGCTCTTTGCCATGTCTTGATAACAGCAATAGTTTTCGGACCGATAATACCATCAACCACGAGCCCAAGATTCAATTTAGCATTCAAGAATCTTTGAAGCTCTTTAGCCGCTTCGCCTCGGCTCCCGTTTTTGAGAGTCGCAGTGCCGAAGTTGTACCAAGTTACTCCAGCGCCTGGCGTAAGCGAAGGTGTAATTGAAGGTGTTGCGCCAGAATTTCCAACACAAGACACCCCTGAAGACGAACTGAAACCAGTCGTCCTATTTCCACATCCAGGAATTACCGCTGGTGCAGCAGGAATAGCAGGAGTTGTAGCTGTGTTTCCAACACAAGACACCCCTGAAGACGAACTGAAACCAGTCGTCCTATTTCCACATCCAGGAATTTCTCCTGGCGTCGCTGGAGTTGCAGGTACAGCTGGGGTTGCTGGAGTAGAAGAAGAACTTCCTCCTCCACCTCCTCCACCTCCACCTCCACTACACGCTACAATAGAAGTCGGAGTAAAAGTAACCGATGCCCCCGTTCCAGTGTAAGCTACCGTGCTTGTGCCGTTTGAACATGTTTGCGCTGTAACCACAGCCGGGTCCGCGTCATCAGTATTCGTAAGCGTAAAGCCACCGGCAGAAGCAAGGGTAAATGTGCTTGCGGCTGGAACTAACACAACAAGAGTGTTTGCATTTACATCCACCTGCGTAGCCGCTGAACCAGACCTGATAATAAAGTCCATGCTATTGACAGTAACATTACTATCAGCGTCCCAATCTAAAGCTTGCGCATTTGCATTTTGTACTCCCACCACAGCCATCAAAGACAACGCTGTGAAGAAAATACCAATTTTTAATTTTTTAATCATTTTGTTTTTTGTTTTTCACTAACTACAGAACCGACCTGTTATGAATAATTTTCCGTAGTATTTCTCTTAAAGAAGAAAACTAAGATTATTCCATACAGATGTAGTTCCAAAGATCTGCAGTTACAGCTGTACCGGTGATGTAGTTGATGGTCATTGCTGTTGCAGAAGTCGTAACAAACGCGAAATCCACATTGGCTTGAGCTTCTGCGTCTGCAGGAGAAATCACACAAACAGGAGCAGTAGCATATGCCGTACCAAAGGTTAATATCGCAGTCCCTGCATTACCGTCTGAAGTGAATGAAACTCGCCCTCTTGAGTCTGTAGCTGTGCCTACTCCATTACCTCCAGTTTCGGCGGTTGCTGTAAAGCCACCGGAAACGGTAAGCGCAGGCTCACCGCCAGCGACATCAGCCGAAGCGCTTATAAGGTGACCATTGGTACCGACTCGGAAGACATCGGTAGTGCCATCGCTGAATCTTAAGTATGATCCTGCGTTAGTCATTGTTGTAACAGCAGAACCGGTGATTAAGAGCCCTGTGCCAGTAGTAATAGCAGTCGTGGATATTTTCGCAGCGTGACCTGTTGTAAGTCCGTTACCAACGATATTAAGGTAACCATCCGCAGCGCCTACCCCCGTGTATGTGCCAGTTCCAGTAATAGTTATACCGGCACCGACTGTGTTAGCGCCAAGTACGACATCGATAGCCTCACCAGTGGTAAGCATAGCAGCGCCAGCCGTGGTAACTTGAAGAGCCGCGCCAGTAGTAAGAGCCGCGCCTGTAATTCTTACAAGTCCTGTGGAAGTTGTAGCAGCCGCCGCTGATACATTGAGCATCTCTCCGTTGGTTGTCATAACGCCTGAAGTATTGTTCAAGTTCAACGCTGTTCCAGTCGTCAAAGCATCAACAACAACAGATTGCCCAATACCAGTAGTCAATCCTGAAAATGTACCGAGAATTTGTGTTCCGGCAGTTGATGCTGTGGAACTTAAATCAAGCAAATTTCCAGTAGTTGTGCCCGTATCAATCGAAGTTGATGACAAGCGAGCAAGCGATCCACCATCAGCAATAACTGTAGTGGTGTGATCAACAAGAATTCCCTCTCCAGTAGTCAAAGCATCAGCTGTCATATATAACGCTGTTCCTGTTGTCACTGCATCCGCTAAAATAGGGAAAGCAGATGTCGTTGTTGTGCCTGTGACAGTTCCTGAAGAAAGCGTTGTCGATCCTGTATGTGTAGCCGATCCAATGGTGATTGAACCAGTGGTATTGGCAGCGCCCAAAACGAAAGCGTCACCTGCAGCCGTATTCACCGCTAAGTTAGTAAGCGTAACAACCGCGCTCGCTTGACTTGCGCCGACTACAACAAGAGCCAAAGCCACAAAACCCAAACCTAAACCTTTAAATATATTTTTCATAATTAAATTAATTTTAATAATAATAAAGACACATTAATAATATTTTCTTCAATTACCTAACAATGCCCTTAAGGAAATACACTGCTAGATAATCAAAGCGCATAAAAAAGTATTCGACACTTTTTCATACTCTTAATTATACAACACTATTATTTATTACAACACAAAATATGTGGATAACTCCACGCATATCCCCTCACGGGGTAATCGGTTTTTCTGTGCCTTTATTATAAGGGTCATTAATGCTAATTACCCTATAAGGGGATATGCGTGGATAACTCCGAATTATTCCCCTCCTTGAGGGGTGGCTGAAAGCCGGGGTGGATAAATTCTGTCCACCTCCCCCTAAAGGGTACTCCTCAAGAAGAGAATTTACTTCCCCTGCGCAGCTAAAGTTTCAGCAATTTTGCTATTGGACATCAGTGGACCGTAAAAGACAATGTTGTCCTTTACGAAATGCAGCACTTTCGGCGCCCAGAGAGCGTCCTTTATAGGTTGAAGCTGAAAATTGTTCTTGGTTGGATCCTTTTCGTCTTTTGTAACCTGTAAAATATAGCTATCTCTAAGCTGTAAATCAGGAATAGTGGTCAATTTACCCACATATACCTCCCCGCTTGTCAGATAAACGACAGAATAACCCTGTTCTCTATTCTTTTTATTAATCAAAAAAGCAACTCCTGCCACAACCAAAACTATTACAATCGCTAGCGCAATATTTTTTTTAGACATCATATCTTTTAAAATTTTAAATATTAATAAAACTAACATTACAAATATACAATAATAAAGAAAATTAAGACACAACAGGGGGTGTGGATAACCCCTACACCTTTCATTTTATAGAATACTTTCGGAGATTCGTACCTTTAACTGACCAAGCGCTTTGCCGTCTTTTTTAAGAGAATATTCTCTTTTTCGAGCATCATACTCGCTAGTATAAGCTTCATAATATCGAACTTGAAAAGGACGCCTCGCTTTTGTTGAACGATTAAGCCCATTATTATGTTCCGAAAGTCTTCGCTTCAGATCATTTGTTGAACCAACATACAGTTTTTCATCCTTTAGACTTTTTAAAACATACACATAATACATGTTGTAATTATACGATCTGAAGCAATAAAACGAAAGGTGTGGGGGATAACCCTTTCTAGGGGCTAGGGGCTAGATTCTAGCTTACAATAACCATTGAATGAAAGTCTATTGGATTTTTTCATATTTCTAACTAAAAATAAAAATTTTAAAGCCCGAGCTTTTTAAAAACCTTATCTTGTGAATAAAATTTTTTGTTATTTTTTGATTCCGGAAAAACTTTTTTTATATCGGGGACTTTTGTTTTTAGTTTATTAATTTTATCAAAATAAAATCTATTGCGATAAGTAAAGTGATATTTTTTAAGATCCTTTTTTATCATGTCTTTTTCTTTTTTTGTTTTGAAAAAAGATTTGTCTTCATACGCATGACCCCAAATACCAAAACCCTTTGCAAAATGAATTTCTGCAAAACGATTATTTACCGTAGCAAAAGCCCACCCATCGTTCAATAAATTATTGGTATTTAAAATTTTATATTTTGAATTAGTCATATTAGGAATCTTTTTCATTTTAAACCGCGAGGGACTATTTAGGATGATATTTTATATTAATAAGAACATAAGTATCTCCTTCAATTTTAAAATAAAATCTAACATTATCATCTACTCTTGCCTGCCAAATACCTTTTGATTCAATATATTTCTTGGCTCGCAAAGAAGGATATCGTATGTCAGAAAGTAAAAATTTAAGCTGTTTCTGAAACTTTTTTTCAATTAGAATTGGGAAACTATCTAATTCATCTAAAAAACCCTTTGAAAATCTATGCTTCATTTGGTATAAATTTTTTTCTTGAATTTAAGAATTTAATTCCCTCTTCGTATGTATTAAAAATATCTGAAACTTTACCCTCTTTAATTTCTCGCAATGATTCAGTCAATTCTTTATCCAAGTCATCATAGAATTTTTCGTGTTTCTTTGGTACCTTGAAAGATTTATCTCTTTTTACCACTATATCATTAACCTGTTTGGCACGCAAAAGGTCCTCATATTCTCGACGAGGCAAAACGACGAACCCGTCCTTTATTAATCCTTGTGGAATACTTAATGTAACCATATCCACAGTATACCACAACCTAAACAAAACAAGCAACCGCAAAAAAGCACCCATTGCTAAGTGCTTTTTTGATTCAATTCTTTATTCGACCAAAGAAAAGAATTTGTACTTTTTAAGCCTGCCAGCCAACGCTTGAAGCGTAGCTAATGCGGGCTGGGCGTATTAACCAAATAGTTCTGGGTTGAAAAAAGATATTGCTCCATAAATATTTCTTTCATAGGAATCATGGAATTTTCTTCATAAAAAACTAAAATTGATTTTTTATAGGTATCTTCATCAATACTGCGATATGATAATGGCGCGCATTTTTTTGACAAAAGAATGGCATTACAGAGCAAGCGAGCGGTACGTTTATTGCCGTCCTCAAATGGTTGGATGTAAGAGAGACCGACCAAAAGAGTCAAGGCGCTACTGTAGACATTTTCCATCTTATTAACCAACTTACAAAGAGATTCTAGGGCTTCCTTTACTTGATATTTGTTATCAAGCGGTTTATATTTTGTGCCAATGATTCCAACAAGCCCGTCCCTAATACCACGAGACACACCTAATTTTTCAACAATTATTTCATGCACCTTTTCTAAAAAAGCAACCGTGACTCCGCTTTTCTCTAAATTTTCTATATTATTCAAGATAAAAGAAAAAGCTTTTTTGTGGTTTAGAATCATTGTTGTCTCATTCTCCGTATGGCCTTTGGCTGGAATTCCTTCGCGAATCAAACGTTCGGTATCTAATAAAGTATAAGTATTGCCTTCAATCTTTGAGGATTTCCAAGACAATTCAATGATAAAACGTTCCAATTCTTTTGCATGAATTGTCTGCGTTGTTTTTTTTATTTTTTTTTCATATTGAACCGTAGCAGAATCGAGAATTTTCTTTTCATCTTCAGAAAAAATACTGAGAGGAAATTCCTCAAACAAGCGAAAATTAAAACTACTGTTTCCTTTCCTCTGATCTGGTTCTAGATTATCATATTCGGAAAGATTGGCTGGAGAAAACAAAGTCCCCTTGATTGTTTTTTGATACACGGTAGAGCGTCCTCCGCCTTTTCTTTCAAGATATCCAAAATCAGTCAAATAATCCAAGTCGCGTTTTATTGTTACTAAAGAAACTTTTTGTTTTTTGTTTATTAAACCCAAAATATCTGAAGAAGAAAAAGCTTCGTTCAATTTTATTTCTTTTAGAATATTAAGTTGTCTATCATTTAATTTATCCATAATCGTATCATTCTAACCCTCTAATCATATCATTTTGATACGATTGATGCAACCATTTGATACGATACCAACACGCAAAAAAGCACCGCGTCTGACGCGGTGCTTTTTTGATTCAATTCTTTATTCGACACTTTTATGATTCAGCGAGAGTTGAGGAGCCGAAAACTTTTTCTTCCAGTGCAATTATGTGTGGATGATAATCAGCCACTACAGCTCCGACACTTTCTTCGTTTTCTTTAAGATTTTTTTCTAACCTGTTAAAATTTTCTCGAGTTTCAGTTCTGAAAGATTTTTGATCGGTTTTGAGATCAGAAACATCAGTCTTGAGTACGGAAACATCTTTTTTGACAACACTCAAATCTTTTTTGACAACACTCAAATCTTTTTTGACAACATTTAACTCTTCTTTGGTAGCCATTGTTTCAAGAATTTTTAAAGTTGTTTTAGAAATTAAATCCACAGATTTTATTAAATTTTTTATATCCTTTTCCATATTTCCATCATACCACCCGGTAGTAGAGCTTTGCAAGTCTCACGGGGTAGTGAGATACCCTACTACCCCGTCTCACTACCCGGGTACCACACCCCAAACAAAACTTGCAACCACGGTGTATTATTCCCCTCTTGAGGGGTGGCTGGAAGCCGGGGTGGATAAATTCTGTCCACCTCCCCCTAAAGGGTACTCGGGAAGAGGAGAATCCAAACCGCAAAAAAGCACCCATTTCTGAGTGCTTTTTTGTTGCTACTAGATATTCGACCCCTCCCAAGGTTTACCCGCCTTCGGCGGCGCCACAGGCGACCAGGGCGGACAGGCATCTAGAAAGCTAAGTTTTTTCTACCTGCACACCTTTCAACTTTTGAAAGGTAGTGGAGGAATACTTTTTAAGGCGTATTGGCAGAGCTACAGAATCTTGTATTTTTTGTAGATTTTATCGTGATGATCAAAATCCATAAGTCTGACTTCCAGCATTCTGATTTCATAAAGTAATACAAAGGGGTCGACATGGACCCTTCTGTAATTTCTCAATGTATTCCTAAGCGGCTTGCCCAACATTGGTTCTCGCAAAACTTTCTCTATTTTCTTTTCAAGGATTTTAAGAACATCGGGCTTTTTTTGTTTTAGTTTCTTTAAAATAACTTCAAATTCGATGGGGGTTATAAGTTTATAAGTTATTTGTTCTGCCATATTCGAATCTCTATAAATCTTTTAAATACTTCTTAAACGAAGAAAAAGATGAAAATTTTTTCCCTTTACCTTTATCTAAATCAAGAGATATTTTTTCGTAACGTTTCAACAAAGAAGGATTAATATCGTAATAATATTTTGAATTCTCAAAAACGGCCTTTTGTAGCAAATCCAAGCGAGACAAAATGCTCTTTTGTATCTGGATTGATTCTTTATATTCTTTAATTGGTATCGTTATCGTAGTCATAGTGCCATCATACCATACTTCAAACAAAACTTGCAACCACGGTGTATTATTCCCCTCTTGAGGGGTGGCTGGAAGCCGGGGTGGATAAATTCTGTCCACCTCCCCCTAAAGGGTACTCCTCAAGAGGAGAATCCAAAAAACAAAAAAGCACTCATTTCTGAGTGCTTTTTTGATTCAATTCTTTATTCGACCCCTCCCAGGGCGGGCAGGCATCTAGAAGCTATTTATTATTTCGATTTCATAACCTCTATAAAATTATAAAACCGGTTTTCCTGATTTCGTAAGCCAACGGATCACTATTATTCGCAAAATCTTTTTCAGTGAAAAAATGCGGCTCTATCCGATAATCTACATTTCTGCGAGCTTTCCAGAGAGATAACCGATTTTTTTCCACATTGTCGGTAGAAATATCGGAAATAATAGCAATATCAATATCGCTATCCTTATTGTAATTTCCTTTCGCATACGATCCAAACAGATAAATATTAGAAAAAGGAAACCTTTCTTTTTTAAGATTTTCTCCATATTTTCTGATTATTTTTTTTATTTCAATTTTAGACATAGTTTGTCGTATAATTCCTTTATAATTCCCAAGTTTTTCTCCGCAAAAGCTTTATCACATTTTTTATAAAGATTTAATTTATGTTCCGGGTATCTGGCACGAATGTTAAAATCGTTCAACATATCTAAAAAATCCATTTCCTCGCTAACTAGATCAAGTTTTGCCAATTCAGCCAAGCGAAGAAGGTCATGAGTATATGGAGGCTGTTCCCGTGTTTCTTTTGTCACCAAACTTTTTATAATCTTTTCAATTATGATATGACCGAAAAAAAGGCTTTCGGGATAGCGTCCAGAGTTAAAAAGAGCAAGCATGGTATCATAATCTCTCTTAGCAATCTCCATCCAGTAATTAATTGCGTCTTGTACTTCTTTTTCATTCATACTCTTAATAATAGAACAAATAAAAAACTTAAGCAATCAACAGCAAAAAAGCACCCATTTCTGAGTGCTTTTTTGATTCAATTCTTTATTCGACCAAAGAAAAGAAGTTAGCTAAAACTAATCAACAATCAACTAAGCGTCAAGTTCACCCAAAGTAACTGGAACATTCTTGAACTTACCTAAGTTAAATGTGTATTCATTAGTTGTAGCCGCGATTGCGGTCGTATCCCAACCAATAGAAGTGATTGCAGTCTGGAATTGAAGAGCGTCATTTGCCGCATCGTTAGTAAATGTGTTAGCCACATTCACTGATAGAGTAAAGCGCTCTGTTGTTCCTTGTACAACCAACCAAGTTGTGTTAGATCCGACATCTGCGTCTGTTGTTAAAGATGCGGTAACATCAGTAAGCGCAGCTGCAGTAGCGCCCGTATCTGCGCGAGTAACGTAGAAGTTATTACCCGTACCATCAGCATATGTGCCATCACCATCTTCTGTTACTGTGCCGTCAACATAGATGTCAGCGCCGAAGGCGGTAACATCATATACAAATGTAACATCAGCATTATCGCTAGTGTCATTTATTGTTGCCTTGTTAACAGCTGAGTTAGTTACAGATACAAGAGCGACCTGGATTCCCGTTGCGTAGAATGCTTGAGCCAAACCAGTAGCAGAACCAGTCCTTTCCGTAGCATCTGTCAATGAATCACCTTGAGAGTTTTCAACAACCATTGCGGCGCGATTTGTCGCTGTCAAAGAAGCGAGAAGAGTGTCTCCGGCGTCAAAGTCAGTTGCGGTAACACCAGTTTCCTCAATATTATTAAGGTCAACTTTAACTGTGAAGTTCACAGTATCGCCGGCAGTAATGGTGTAATCAAGGTTGTCAAAGGTAACTACTGGATTTGCAGTACCCAATGCGCAAGAAGTCGTACAGTTCGCGCCTAGAGACTCTGTGTAAGTCTTATCACCAAGCACAAGCGTAATGGAACTTGCCAACGCATCAACGCTGTCGCCCGTCGTAGTAAGAGTTATAGGAAGCTCATCCAACCAAACATCGGATGTACCGTCCAATACAAACTTACCTTTCAAGAGAGTAACATTGTTTGTATCGTTAGTAGTGCTTACTTTTATAACCTGTGAACCTGGAGTACTGTTCGTAGATATCTTAAGTTCTGTATCAGCTGCGGTTGAGAAACTGGCAAAAGTGAGGGAAATACCGTCAGCTGCCGCATCCCAATCCATATCCGCTGGAATTTGCGCTGTCTCAGTTGTTACAACCCCTGAACCATCAACATAACGAACATTGTCAAGCGCGATCGTCCATGAATCCGAATCAATATCGCCTGAATCAAGATTGCTTACTGCGTCAACAGACACATAGAACTTCTCTGTAGCGCCTGCGCGTACTACCGAATCAGACAAAGTAACAACCTTTGTATAAAGGCCAGTGCTTACTTTTGTAAATTCAGAAGTATCTGCAGAGCCAACCTTGGTTCCTCCTTGCCAGATAGAAATTGACTTAAGATAATCCTCAATACGGTCTGAGTCAGCGGCAGCATTGCCATTTGAGTCAAAACGAACTTTGATTGAATTAATTCCAATATCTCCATCCTTGGAAGCTTCAATTTCAACTCCAAGAACTTTAATATCTTTCTGTCCAGCGCCAACTTCTTCGGCAGAATACTGTGAAAGAGTGTTCATATCAGCAATTGTTCCGTCTGTTCCCGCTAGAGGACCAGCCGGTGTTGGTGTTGGTGTAACAGTTCCATCACATCTTACGCCAGTTGTTGGACTGTAGCCTGCAGTTGAAGTACAACCTGCTGGAAGATTTGTCAAAGCTGTACATGACACGCCACTTGTTCGGCTGAACAAATCGCCTGCCTGACAACCTGGTGGAAGATTTGAAACTCCTGAATCACATCTCAATCCACCAACCGTAGTGCTGTATCCTACAGCGGAAGTACAACCTGCTGGGAAGACTCCTACGTTTCCTTGATTAGCCATCCAAGCGGCATTTGATCGAGGACCAAAGACGCCGTCAGCTGTCAAATTTTCGTTTGTCTGCCAAGCGATGACAGCAGCTTGTGTCGCAGGACCGAATTTACCATCGGCAGTAAGGCCACCTAGAGATTGCTGTAAGCAAACAACTTCGGCGCCTGTAGAACCCAATCTTAATGTAGATGTGATTGAACAGGTAGCTGCGGAAACTTTAGTTGCAGAAACTGCAACAGCTCCGAGAGCCAAAACCGCTACAACCATAACTCCAAGAAGAAATTTTGATTTTAATAATTTACTCATAAATTTTTTCTAATTTTCTACGCCATTAATAAGTTTCGACTTGCCCGCCCTTTTAATGGCTGGGCAAAACTAAAAGCGTAATTTTTCTATCATTATTCTTTATCCAACAATAAGCTAATAATAACTAATAATGTGGAGGACAAATTCAGCCTCTTCGGCTGATTCGCCGATGAGGCGAAAAATAATGAACAGATATAAACTAAACATTGAAAACATTTTATCCTTCGAGAAATTCTCTCAGGACTTATTCAGTTTTCAATGGGCATCTATTTTTCTTTAAGATTTTTTCGACGAAATCTTAACGGAAAATAAATATAAGAACATTATAATACATAGCCCTAAAATAGAGCAAGGTATTATGTGGATAACTCCCACACCTATTTTGGCATTGTGCTTTTAGCACGTTCTGACACAGTCAGAACTATGCCAAGACAGGTGTGGGAGATAACTCGCCACATACCCATGTTATCACAGTCTAATTCAAAAGCAAGCCCTATAACCTCATCCCCCGCCTTCCCCTGGAAGGGGAAGGGGCTAATTCCCCCTCTCCTCTCCAGGAGAGGGTTGGGGTGAGGTGTTTTATTTCAAAAAATACCTGCTCCACCTCTTCTCCCCTGTCTTATAAAGGACACCGTCCTTGATCATAGACAACAGTTCTCGTTGCAGGGTTTTTTCGCTGGAAGAGACTAGAGAGTTGAGTTTTGTATTTTTTATGTCCGTTATCGTCGCACTGCCTCCATTTTTGCTTATAAAATTAGTTATTTCATAGCGTCTTTCTTTTTTTAATAAATCAAACCCCGAACGAAAGCTTCCCGCTTCATACGGGGCATGAATGTCCTTTATGGCTTTGAGCAAAGTGCTTCCCTTTTGGACACCAAGATGAGTATGTCCTTTATGATTTCCCCTCCCCCTTGATAAGGGGGAGGCTGGGTAGGGGTCTGACCTCCCCTCATTCCCCTCCTCCGAAAGGAGGGGGAGCTCCGATAAAAACCCTTCCAACCAGCTAGGCTTTACGTCTGTAGATTCTTTTATAGCCCCCTCTAGTTTCAAGAACTCTTTTTTGAGAATATTGCCATTCATTTCGGAAATAATTCCGACCGCCGAAGCGATATCTAAAAAGGACATCAGTTGGCCGATAGCAAGGACCGTCCTTGCTATCGGGGGGTCCGAAAGAATTTCCAACCCCAATGTCCTTAATTTATTCCTAAGGGGTTCTTCTTTGTCTATTATGTCCGTTACCATATATACTGCAGTAATTAGCTTATTTGTCTTTGTAAAGGACACCACCTCACCCCGACCCTCTCCTGGTAAAGGAGAGGGGGAAGATGTGTCTTTTATATTTTCCCCGAGCTTTAACATTTGTCCATTATATATAAAAGACATGGCAAGTCAATTACTTGCTATAGTAAAAAGTTTGCAAAGTTATAAATTTTATAAAGTAAGATAAATATGATAAAATAGCAACATGGCTAAAAAGAAAAAAAACGACGATAGAGAAAGTTCAGGATTGAAGAGCCAAACCAAACATGGGATTGTGGCAATAGTTTTTTTTGTTTTGGCTTTATTTTTTTTAATGTCTAAATTTAATATGGCGGGAGTAGCCGGCGATTTCGTCAGCGAGAAACTCAATCTCCTCCTCGGCATAGGCGACATCCTGTTGCCAGCTCTTTTTATTTTGCTTGGAACCTCATTTATCAAATCGCAAACTCCGGACATCGGCTGGAGAAGCATGATAAGCGCCGTAATGTTTTTGCTCTCGAGCCTCGGAATAATTGACATCGCTTCGGGAGTAAACGCGGAGGGAGTATCCCGGCATGCAGGCGGGCTATTCGGAGAAATTTTGTCCACCCCACTGGCCGCGCTATTTGATATTTATGCCAGCATTATTTTTCTCGGCGCTCTTTTGATAATTTCCATTTTAGTGATCTTTAATGAAGAACTGGAACTCGCGGTATTTTTTACAAAAGTTTGGAATATGATCAGGAAGGTTTTAGGTATTAGGGAGAAAGATGTAGAAGAAGAACTTCCGGAAGACAAAGGGGAAACACAACCCCCTGAATCCCCCTTATCAAGGAGACAAGAACAAGAAGAGGACGCCTCCCCTGATAGGGAGAGGAAGGAGGGGTTAGATAAGAGAAAAAAATCTGAACAAGAAGATGAGGAAATTGAATTCAAAAAACTAAAACCCAGAACCTATAACCTATCGACTAATTACACTCCTCCCCCGCTGTCCCTGCTCGAAGAAGATCAGGGTAAACCGAACACCGGCGACATTAAAGCGAACGCCAACATAATCAAGCGCACCCTCGCTAACTTCGGCATTGAAGTGGAGATGGATGAAATAACCGTAGGACCGACAGTTACTCGCTACGCCCTCAAGCCGGCGGAAGGAGTGAAACTCTCGCGCATTCTCGCCCTCACGAACGACCTCGCGCTCGCGCTCGCCGCCCACCCGATCCGCATCGAAGCGCCGATTCCGGGAAAATCCTTGGTCGGCATTGAAATTCCAAACCGCAGTAAGTCGCTAGTCGGACTCGCCACCCTCCTTGCGGATATTAAATTCCAAAATTCAACTAAACCGCTCACTATCGCTCTTGGCCGCAACATTAGCGGCAGGTCCGTTTTCGGCAACCTCGCCAAGATGCCGCACGCTCTCGTCGCCGGCACTACGGGTTCCGGAAAATCTGTGGCTATCCACGCTATGATCACTTCCCTTCTGTATCGAAACGGACCGGACGATCTGAAACTCATATTGATAGACCCAAAACGGGTGGAGCTTACTCTCTATAATAATATTCCACACTTGCTCACGCCAGTCATCACCGACGCTAAAAAAACAATTCTCGCCTTAAAATGGGCAGCGAAAGAAATGAACAGACGCTATGATATATTGGAAGCTGAAAGCGTGCGAGATGTAGAGAGTTATCACAACAATATTTATAAGACCACCCCTTCCGTCCCCTCCTCCGAAAGGCGGGGAAACCCAGACCGTTTGCCTTACATCGTTATCATAATAGACGAGCTGGCGGATATTATGAGTTCTTACCCTAGAGAGCTCGAGAGCGCCATCGTCCGACTCGCGCAGATGTCTCGAGCCGTCGGCATTCATCTTATTCTTTCCACTCAGCGCCCGGAAGTAAACATTATCACCGGACTCATCAAGGCGAACATCCCGGCGCGCATCGCTTTGAAAGTCTCTTCGCAAATAGACTCGCGCACTATTCTGGATATCGGCGGAGCAGAGAAACTTTTAGGTGCGGGCGATATGCTTTACTCTTCGGGTGAAGCGCAACCGGAGCGTCTGCAGAGCGCGTTTATTTCCGAAACAGAAGTTAAGAAAGTGGTAAAATATCTGGCGGATGAATATAAGGATGAAATATCGGAAGAGATAGCTTTGACTTCGGGATCTATATCGGCTGACAAAAGTATTTTTGAAAGTACATTGGAAGATGAAGACAGTAGTGACGACGATGAGCTGTATGAAGAAGCAAGAGCTTGCGTAATCGAAGCTGGCCGAGCTTCGACGTCTTATCTGCAGCGAAAATTAAAATTGGGATATGCCCGGGCCGCCCGACTGATGGATAAACTCGAAGAACGCGGAGTCATCGGCCCCGGCGACGGCGCCAAGCCACGCGAAGTATTAGTCCCGACGTCCGGAGGAGTCGGGATCCCGACCGCAAGCGTCGGGAATAAAATTGATGAATCACAGCGCTAAAAAAATATTACAAATAACAGGTCTGACTATTTTTTTCCTTTTGATTGTCGGCTATGCCCTTTTTGGCTCGCACAATTTGATTTTTGGAGTGAAAATAAAAAACGTAAATATCACGGACGGAGAAAAAACAGAGAGCAGCGTGATTGAACTTAGGGGTAACGCCAAAAATGCTACCAATCTGACCTTAAACGGCCGAGAAATTTCATTAAATCAAGAAGGTAATTTTAGCGAGACAATTGCCCTTCTTTTGGGATATAATATAATAACCATAATCGCCAAAGACAAATTTGGATATGTGGATGAAAAAAATTATCAAGTTATAAAATAACGAACGAAGTGAGTATATTTTATTTGACCCTGTTAAATAATTTTTGCGAAGCAAAAATTGTCCAAAGGACATTTAACAGGGTGATGATTTTATATAATCGCTACGCTCATTAAAAATCAATCATGTTAAAAAAACCAAAAGAGAAAAAAGACCTGCCTGCCGGTAGGCAAGAAGACAAGACTATGGGAACGGCCATACTCGAAGACACACTGAAAGCCATTCAGACAAAATTCGGAGAAGGAGCCATTATGAAATTCGGCGACTCGCCGAAGGTGGATGTGAATGTGATTCCGACCGGCTCGATCGGACTCGACATGGCCCTCGGAGTCGGCGGCATTCCGCGCGGGAGAATTATCGAAATCTTCGGACCAGAATCTTCCGGCAAGACCACGTTGTCCTTGCACATCGTGGCTGAAGCGCAGAGATTGGGAGGGGTTTGCGCCTATATCGACGCCGAGCATGCCATGGATCCGGATTATACCAAAAAACTGGGAGTGAATATCAACAATCTTTTAATCTCCCAACCAGACAACGGCGAGCAAGCGCTCGAAATAGTGGAGTCCTTGGTGCGAACCGGTAAAATTGACGTAATCGTGATTGACTCGGTGGCAGCACTTACTCCGAAAGACGAAATCGAGGGCGATATGGGAGCGTATCATGTCGGCAAGCAAGCCCGTCTTATGTCTCAAGCGCTCCGCAAATTGACCGCTATCGTCGCTCGTAGTAAAACCGTAGTTATTTTCATCAACCAGATCCGTATGCAGATCGGCGTAATGTTCGGCAACCCCGAGACGACTCCCGGAGGCAAGGCGCTTAAATTTTACACTTCGGTGCGGCTCGATATCCGCAAAATTGCCCAGATCAAAAAGGGAGAGGAGGTTGTGGGCAGCCGCACCCGGGTGAAAATAGTCAAAAATAAAGTAGCCGCTCCGTTTAAGCAGACAGAATTCGATATTATTTACAACGAAGGCATTTCTAAAGAAGGCGAAATTATGGCCCTCGGAGAAAAATTTAAAATTATAGAGAAAAGTGGAAATTCGTATTTCTATGCACCCGACCCCACCCTTCGCCCTCCCCTTGATAAGGGAAGGGTTGGGGAGGGGTCTAAGGGGGAGGAGAAGGCGGAGAAAATAAAACTGGGCGTAGGTTATGATGCGACGAGAAAATTCCTGAAAGAAGATAAAAAAATATCCGATAAAATTTTAAAGGAAATTAGGAAAAAATTTGCCGAAGAGGAAGTTAGAGGTTAAAACTTCAGTATTTTCAAAAAATTTGCTTTAGCTTTTTTGCTTGGAAACGGCCCGATGAGAGCCAAGTTGAGTTTGTTATTGCTAAAAATATTCATTGCTAAAGTCTGGATCTCTTTTGCGGTGACTTTGCGGATTTCTTTTGCTTTATCTTCCGCATTTTTCAATTCGCGCTTCAAAAGTTCCTGCCCGCCATAAAAATTGGCTATATCATCTGTCGATTCTAGAGATAATTTCATGTTGCCGATCAAAAATTCTTTAACTTTTTTCAATTCTTCTTCGCCCACCCCCGCCGTTTTCAGTTTCTGGCATTCTTCCAGAATTGCTTTTAGTACTTCCTCGATTCTTTTGTTATCCACTCCGACCGAAATTTGAAAAAATCCATGATCGGTATAAGCGTCGTTCCCGGCCCGCACATAATAGCCGACCCCCATCTCTTCGCGCAGCTTTACGAAAAGCCGCGAACTCATTCCCCCACCCAAGACTCCTGCCAAGACCGAGAGCGCCGCATTGCGCTTATCGAATAAATCATAAGTCCGCACCCCCAGAACAAAATGCGTTTGATCCGTCTTTTTAAAATTAATGAGTGCCTTTGGTCGGCTTTGCGCTTCTCTGACTTTTATTTTCTTCCCTTTATGTCCGCGCTTCATGCTTCCAAAAATTTTCTTTACCTCTTTTATCACTTCTTTTTCGGTAACTTGCCCGGCCACGATGAGCACGGTTGCTTCCGGCAAATAATGCTTCCGGTGATAGTTGACAAAATCTTCCTGCTTCATGGCCAGTATATTTTGTTTAGTGCCGGCAATGCTCCAGCCTGCCGGTGTATCGCCGTAGAGAAGCCGCATCCATAATTCCTGCACCTGGTGATTCGGCATATCTTCATACATATTTATTTCCTCGATGATCACTCCTTTTTCCCTCTCCATTTCTGCTTCCGGAAAAATGGAATTGAGATAGATATCCGAGACAACGTCAAAAATCTGCCGGAAATGCCGAGCATCGCTTTTGGCATAGTATCCGGTATATTCCTGCGCGGTGAAAGCGTTGTACTGGCTACCCAAAGCATCTAATTCCTTGGAAATATCAACGGCTTTTGGCCGGCGCAAAGTTCCCTTAAAGCACATATGTTCCAAGAAATGCGAAACCCCGTTTATATTTTTTGTCTCGTATTTGCTTCCGGCTTCCACCAAGACCAAAACCGTCACCGTCGGATTGTCCTTCATGGGCACCACGACAACCCGCAGTCCATTCTTTAAAACTTTTTTGGAGAATTTCATATAATTAAAGAATTTTCTCTTTAAGGTAATTCTTCAATTCTTCCACCTTCACCCTCTCCTGCGCTCCCGTATCCCGGTCTCGCACAGTCACCGTATTATCTTCAAGCGTATCGAAATCAACAACTATACAAAACGGCGTGCCGATTTCGTCCTGGCGACGGTAGCGCTTGCCGATATTGCCATTGTCATCCCAAACCACTCGGCCGAATTCGGCTTTCAGCGGCACAAATACTTTTCCCTCGGCATATTTCACTAATTCTGGCTTGTTCTTGAGAAGTGGCGAAACCGCGCAAATGACCGGAGCAATATTTGGTTTGAATTTTAGGTACACTCGGGGCTCTTTTTCACTTGCCCCGTCCTTGGCGGGGTCTTCAGTATAAGCCGAAAGGAGCAAAGCCATAAAGGCGCGATCCACTCCGAAAGTCGGCTCGATCACATGCAGAATCATTTTTTCTCCGTTCTCCTCGTCCTGATATTCCAGCTTGTGAGTTTTCAAATCAAAATCGCTCCGATAAGCCAGACCGAAAAGTTCCTTTTTGCCAAAAGGATAGTCAAATTCAAAATCAATCGTCCGGCTGGAATAATGCGCCCGATCCTCTTTCGCCACTTCGAGCTCGTGCACTTTATTCATATCAAGCCCGATCTTTTCCATCCAGGAGCGTATCTCTCCTCTCCAATATTCAAAATATTTCTCCCAATCGGCTGGCCGCACGAAATACTCTATCTCCATCTGCTCAAATTCCCTCTGGCGAAACAAAAAATCCCGCGGCGCAATTTCGTTTCGGAAAGCTTTGCCGATCTGCGCCATTCCAAAAGGAAGTTTGGGGTGAAAAGCATCCACTGTATTTTTAAAATTCACGAACATGCCTTGAGCTGTCTCTGGGCGCAAATAAGAAACAGAAACTTCATCCTTCCTGGCGCCAACAGAAGTTTTGAGCATGGTATTAAACTGCTTGCCGTCTAGGGGGTCGGCAAAATTCGCCACGTGCCCGGTCGCTTCCCAGACTTTGGGATTCATCAAGATCGCCGCGTCCATGCCATACATATCCCGGCGTGAATCCACAAACTTTTTCCACCAGGCCTGCTTGATATTATTTTTTAGAGCCAGCCCCAAATGTCCCCAGTCATAAGTCCCGGCAAATCCGCCATATATCTCCGAGCCGGGAAAAACAAACCCGCGTCTTTTACATAGCGAGACCATTTTCTCCATTAGATCACCATCTTTACTTTCTTTTTCTTTTTTCATTTTTGCTTTCTACTTTATGAACTTTATAACTTATTCGACGACCACACCCCCGCCGGGAGGAAACGCGGAATCATTCTCGAGCGAGGTGCGCAGCGACATTTTATTCACCTTCACATCCACATTAGTAAAATCATCATGCCCCGTCAAAATAGCGTCATTGATGATAATCGGGGTGTTTCGCACTTGCGACAAGGAAGGAGTAAAAGCAACTTGAAAGAAAACCGTTTTTCCTGCTCCGGTGATACCGGCGCCCTTCGCAATTGCGCCGATATTCCAGGTGATTTCCCGGGTGGAAGTGTTGTAAGTCAGATCTTCACCCGTTGGTGAAATCGTGCCAACAAATTTCATCCAGGATGGAAGAGAAGAATGCACCACGGCGTTCGAAATATTATTGGAGCTATTGGATAGCGACCAGGATATGGTATAAGTCGTTTCTTTTTCCACTTTCGGAGGCACCGGCCCGGTATTTTTGAACGGTCCGGAATAATAGAGCGCCTTGGCCGCGAAGCCGACATCGGAAATAATCCGGACAATACCTGAGTCCGTATTATTAAGATCCGTACTCTCGTAGTCTCCAGTGGCCTGTTTGCCGGAAATGGAAATATCTATCTTGATCGAAGGGTCTGGCAGTACACCGCCCGAACCAGAAAACAAAAAAAGCGGAGAAACGGAAAAGTTGACAGAGCCGGAATCGCCCGGATTCACTTCACTAAATCCATTTTTGTGATTTTTGTCCCAGGTTATGGTGTCAGTCTTGGAATCATAAAAACCTTGCTCGGCAGATATCGTCCGGCGGTCCACCGCGTTGCCGGAAATTTTGGCGCGGATCGACAAGTCATTTACCTTGGTATCTAAATTGTTGGTCCATTTGATTTCAGCCTGAATCGGAGTCTTGGTATTGGCCGCATATTCCCTGCCGGACGTACCGTTGACAAAAAGCTTTGCTTCAATAAAAGGCTTTTCGATGGTCACAGTATGAGCCAGAGAATTGAAAACCACTTCGATCGTTGATTTGTCTCCTCCTTGCGAGCCGCTCGAGATGTGGAAAGTTTTTTCTTCGCCATCCGAGACATCCAGCATTTTGCCGGTGATAGATATATTGCGTTCAGCGCCAGGCGGCAGATCACCCAGGGTCCAAATGCTGTTGCCCAAAGACGGAGGCGGAGTCGCAGATGCAAACTGAAAGCCGGTCGGGTAATTCAGCTTGAGCAAAATTTTAGAAGCGGTATGGGTAGCGTTCAACGTAGCTTTTACTTTGAGAGTGATGTCTTGATTTGGGCTAGCGGAGAGAGGACCATCCACAGAGAGATTGAGCGGTGTGGAACTGATGGTCACATTGTGATATTTGTCTTTAACAAAAATCGCATTGGACCCTTCGACACGATATTCGATCGAAATTTTTATGGGGCGCACGGACCCTTGCTCGCCGAAGAGCACTAGTTTGACGTTTTCATTACGCACGGCTCCAGCTGGAATTGTGCCGAGAGACTGCCGCATACGTTCGGTCGGCACCGACGCGGAAGCTTCCGGACTAACAGAACTTACCGAAGAATCTTTCGGATATTCGACGACCAAATCCACCAAATCCAGAGCCGAATTGTTTCGATTAGTAATCCCAACCACCAGCGACAAATCTTCCCCGCCAGCCGTGAAATTGTTTCCGAGAACCGAAATATCAATGTTGTCATTAGAAACCATATTGCCGCCGCCAAAAAAAATATAGGAAGCATAGGCCAAGGTCAAGACGAAAAAAACCAGCGAACAGATGAAAAAAATTTTGAAGATCGGGGTTTTCATCAGGAAACTGCCGCGATTCTCAGAAGACCAGACTGGCGCTTTCGGATCACTTTCCCAGCCATCCGGAATATTCCTTTCGCGGGAATGGGTAAACCTGTCTCGATGCTCGATCTGGGTCTTATAATTTTTGCTGAAAAGCTTGCTTTTGAGTTCTTCAATGCGATTTAATTTATCCCGATCATTTTGTGGCATCCTGTGATTATAACACCCCGAACCAAATTTGAGAAATTTTTACGGGGCATGTACTCTACAAATGTGTCTCTTTCAGCGCCTTGTTGATCTGCTGTAATACATGAGTGCGAGATTTGGAGACTTCAAACACCAAATTTTGCTCAAATGGAGATTTTACAAGATTCTCTAGTATCTCATTTTCGCCAATATAGCCCAAATTGTTCAATATCCGCAAAACAATAATTGCCTCAATGTTCCGTAGATCTTCTTCCCAGCCTAAGGCTGGTCCACCTTGGGCGGATAAATTTTCTAAAACCGATAAACCATTTACGAGATCAGTAAACAATGCCTCATTCGGTTCCACGCCTGCGAGAAGTCGCTTGAGCAGGCGGGTAATGTTGGCAAAAACGGCAAAAGTTTCTGGCGTTTTGGTAATTTGTTCCAACATGCCCGTCTTCCCTGCATTGGTCACCCGAAAAATATTTTTGCCCTGGACCAGATCAATCTTGAGATAAGCAAAATCCTGTAAGACATAGCGGAGTTTGGAAGACATTTTGCGTACCCCCTGCGCTGAAGCAGTGATCATCCCCAAATCGCGGGCAAAAATGGAATAATGCTTCCCCGCTTCGCCAAAATTCCGGCTCCCTAATATTATTCCCTCGGTATGATAAATGTGGTGCATTAGAATTCTTCTTCTTTTCCTAATTCTAGTTTTTCAAACCCGATTCCCGCTTCTTTGAGAAAATTTTCAGGACCACGCCAAATAAATGTAGCCCAATCATGGATATAGGCATCGTGAACTGGAAATGTAATTCGTGGTTTAATAATTTTTGCATAATCAATCGCATCTTTGATTTTCATCCATGGACCTGCAATCGGAAGCGCAAGAATATCTATTTTAGAGTTTGGATTAGAAAAAGAATCGCCAGGATAGCACAATGAATCAATTGTATAACCTGTATTCTGGACTTGCCCATATGTTCCGTATATTTCCGCATGCTTACTACCAAACCCAACAATATTGACTCCATTAAAATCGTATTTTTGGCCATCTTCTACTTTTATATATTTTATCCCAGCTTCATCAAGCAACTTTCCCACCGCTGTATTGGTAATTACAATTGCATTCGGATTATTTTCTAAAACTTTCTTTAACGAATCAATATGCAAATGATCTTGGTGTTCGTGGGTAATAATAATTGCATTTATATTTTTTTCTTGCAATTGTAAAGCCGAAAAAGCACCCGGATCGGTCATTATTCTGACTCCAGTCTTTGGTTCGGCGATAAAACAACAATGCCCAAGTTTTTTGATTTTCATCCTTTTATTCTACCACAGAGCAAATAAAATATAGAAATCAGAGCGCTCCTAGACAAACCCATGATAGCATAATAGACGCGGCCGCGTCTATTATGCTATTTAACTAAAATTGATTTTTAAAATACCCAAAATGCAACTACAGATGAAAAGCTCTTTCCAATAAAGCTCTGTTAGTGATGTCCCTAGCCAAAATGAAATGCACATACTTACCTATCTGCCAATAATTGGCAATAAAATCAATTTCTTCTTGACACGGGTATGGATAAACCCAAACACTATCGTTAAACCTAACAAACCCCAGTTCTTTCATCTTTTCCGTCAAGGAATCTCTGGCGCTTTTTCTTCTTTCGGGAATATCAAAGACAACTACTCGAAAACTTCTATCCCAAATTTTTGGATTTTCTATCTTTAATTCTTCGTAATTGAAGCGCAAAAATACTTCTCTGCCATTTTCGGTCAGAACAATTTTATGATGCTTGCCATCTTTTTTTATCTCCACTAATTTTTGTTTTCTTAGCCGAAAAAAGTAGCTCGCTAGATTGGGCGGTCTTTTGTTTAATCCAAAAATTTCTTTAATCAATAACTTGGATATTTGATAACTAGCCCTCCTGTTTGACAAAGCCACGGCTATTCCTACTCCCATACCCAAGGCCCGAATAATCTTTCCACTATTAGATTCTTTGTCAATTATTTTCATAAGTTATACTTACATCATAGCATAGCATATTGGGAGCGACCGCGTTTATTACGCTATTAGCTAAATTTGCTTAACTAATTTTATTTAGTCACAAAATTCTTTAAGATCGGAATCAGGGGCGTCACAGTTTCATTATTTATGTCTTCCGGCTTGATCTTGCATTTAGCGAAAATTTGTTTTTCGATTTCTCGCCCGCACTCTATGAGCCTCTCCCGTTCCTCTTCCTCAGAAGGGCTTTCCAGCTTATAGCGATTTTTTGCTTCTTTCATGCGCTCTTCGAGCGAGACGACTCCGTAAGGACTCACTCTCATGTCGGCATAGTGCATAACTTTCACGCTCATATCGACAGCACCCTTATGTTGGCAAATCAAGGAAAAACTGATTGATTTTATTAAGGAAACTACGCTTGGGGACATTTTCAGTTCTTTAGCAACTTGTTCGTTCGCTTTTTCATCGTTGTTTCCATATTTTTTTATATATTCTTCTTTGACTTTTTCCCAATAATCTCGCCCTTCCGGCTCCAAAGATTCCGGCAAAAACTCGAAGTTTGATTTGATGATATTTCCCATATCGTGCAAAAGACAGGCTGAAATTATTTCCTCCTTGTTCACTGGTTCATTCAGATTATCGCAGATAAGCGAGGCAACCGCCGCCACGCGCAACATATGCGTTTGCAGATTCGGCATGATTTTGTATTTTTTATATATTCTTTCAATGGAGATAGGCATCGAGTCGCCAGGATTCAGGCCCCGGCTTTTTCTTTCATCCTGCAGTTCCCGCATAAATTCGCGGTACTCCCCTTCGGCTTTCAAGGCCGGGGTAATATTTAGATCTAAAACAACTTTGTTTTCAATATTATTATTTTGTTTTACTTCTTTTACATTGAGTTCATCTTTTATAAGCTCAATATAATCTTGGCTTAAAGCAAAATTTTTAATTTCTAAAGTATTGAGTGGTTGCCGCACTTTTATTCCTGCCTTCTGACGAGCTTCTAAGCCGAGAGTTACAATTTCGCGAACTACTCCCATATTTTCTAAAATTTTCTTTTGTTTGTTCTTCCCTAGGCCGAAAATATCAAAAAAACTTTTTGATATTTTCGGCCACTCTTCTAAATGCACACTCTCTTGGTCACTTTCATTTTTTAATCGGAGCCAAATATCCTCGGCCGCAAAAGGCGCAAACGGCGCCAGCAGTTTTGCTAGAGTTTTTAGTACAAAATACAAAGTTGCCCTTGCCCCGTACTGAGCTTGCTCTAGTTCGGGGTTGGCAACCTCCCCCTTGATGCGCTCTCTAGAACGACGCAAGTACCAGGTCGAAAGATCTCCAACAAAATCTTTAACTCCTCGTACTGGTTCCAGTAATTTATAATTATCTAGATTTTTGGTAGAAAGTTCTACCAATTCATCCAATCTGGCTAAAATCCATTGATCTAAAACGGAATTAGACCTCTCCCCAACCCTCCCCTTATCAAGAGGAGGGCGAAGGGTGGGGTCTTTATACAACTCATAAAACGCGAGCACATTGTAAAGCAAACCGAAAGTCTGTTGTTGAATGAGCGCCACAGTTTTTTCATCAAAATTTTTCGACTCGCCGGGCTGGTTAACCGAATACATCCACAAACGAAGCGTGTCCACTCCGTATTTATCCATCATAAGCCACGGATCAACGACATTCCCCAGAGACTTGGACATTTTTTCCCCGGATGCGTCGAGCAAGTGACCGAGGCAAATGACATTTTTATAAGCCAGCCCCCGCCCCATCAAAATTCCGATCGCGTGCAAAGTATAAAACCAGCCACGGGTCTGATCAATTGCTTCGCAAATAAAATCCGCCGGGTACATAATTTTTTGCGCCTCGAAGGGCTTGTCCTGAGCAAAGTCGAAGGGATAATGATCCTGCGCGAAAGGCATCGCGCCAGAATCCAACCACACATCCATAACTTCACGGGTTCGGATTAAATTGCCGCCACAAGAACAAGCCAGCGCAACTGCGTCAATATACGGCTTGTGCAAATCCAGTTCGTAATTTTCATTATGGGGAAATAAAAATAAACGTATTTCCTGGATTTCTGCAGTTTGAAATATATTACTCTCAGAAGAATTTTGATCCTTCTCTAATTTTGACAAATTGCCTAAAACCCAAATCGGATTACCGTGAGAAACAATCAGGATGTTCTTGTTGGAATGCACTTTCTCTATTTCAAAAATAAATTCTCCAATTCTTTGTTTTACGAAATCCACACTTGGTTCGTTGTACTCGTGCAAGCGATTATCTACCAAAAGCGCTTTCTCTCCTAAACCCAATTCTTTTCTGACTATTTCCGATGTTTCTCTAGCGCGAAGAAATGGAGAAGAAACAATAATATCTATATTTTTATTTTTCAATTTTTGCGCCGAAATGATGGTCTCTTTTTTTCCTCTCTCTGTTAAATGATTATTCGGATCGCCCTTGGGGTCGAAAATATGCTTGGCATTATTTTCCGCCTCCCCATGCCGCATGACAAAATATTTATTGCCGGACTTTTTGGTTTTAGCCTGCAAATCCATAATACTGCCAATGACTTCTATTTTTTTGCAAGAATCGCAGACCCAGACCGGAAGCGGCGTCCCCCAATACCGCTCGCGAGAAATGGCCCAATCTTTGACCTCCCGCAGCCACTCGCCAAAACGCCCCTCGCGAATATACTCCGGCTCCCAATTTATTTCTTTGTTTTCACTTATTAGCTTTTGCTTGATCACTGGATCCGACATTCGGATATACCAAGAATCCCGCGCGTAATATATGAGTGCCGTATGGCAACGCCAGCAATGCGGGTAGGAGTGCTTGTAATTTTCCTGTTTGAAAAATAAATTTCTTTTCTTCAAGTCTTCGATGATGTCGACAGCTAAAGTCGGTTTGCCTTTATCGTCAACCTCTCGCACAAATCTGCCTTCCAAAAATCCAGTGCATTTGATAAATTTCCCTTCCAAATTCACCAAGTGATGCTTTGGCAAACCAACCTTTGTGCCGAGCTCAAAATCATCCTGTCCATACATTACAGCCGTGTGCACAATCCCCGTGCCGTCTGCGGTATTTACAAAATCCGCCGCGTAAATTTTATAAGCAGGTTCTAGGTTGTAGGTTCTAGGGTCTAGGAGATTTTTCAGGAAGGGGAAAAGCGGTTCATATTCTAGGCCTACAAAATCTTTACCTTTTAATTCCTCAATAACTTTATAACCATCGGCAAGTATCGAAAGCCGCTCTTTAGCTAAAATAAATATTTCATCTCCCGCTTTTACTTTTACATAATCAATATTTTCCCCGACCGCCAGCGCTACATTCCCGGGCAATGTCCACGGTGTTGTAGTCCATGCAATCAAATAAGTATTTTCTTGCCCTTTCACTTTAAATTTCACATACACTGACAAATCTTTCACATCTTCGTATCCTTGCGCGAGTTCGTGGCTGGAGAGAGCCGTGCCACAGCGCGGACACCAAGGCACAACTTTATAATCCTTGTAAAGTAATTTTTGGTCATTTACTTTTTTGACCACATTCCAAACGGATTCAATATAATTGTTTTCGTAAGTCACATACGGATGCTCCTGATCAAGCCAATATCCAATTCGCTTGGTAAATTTATTCCACACCTCCAAATATTCCCAGACACTTTCCTTGCATTCTTGGTTGAATTTCGCAATACCGTATTCTTCGATCGCTTTTTTAGAATTAAGACCGAGCTTCTTTTCAGTTTGAATCTCTACCGCAAGCCCATGCGTATCCCAGCCGCCCTTGCGACGGACATGAAAACCCTGCATGGTTTTATACCGCGGAATAGCATCTTTGAAAGCTCTTGCCTCCAAGTGATGGATCCCCGGCTTACCATTGGCCGTCGGTGGACCCTCATAAAAAACAAATTCCTTCTTCCCCTTCGACTGGCTCAGGGTCTTCGAAAAAATTTTATTCTCTTTCCAAAACTGCAAAATCGCCTCTTCGCGAAGCGCTGCGTCTGATTTCTTTGTTGTATCTTTATTTTCCATATAAAAAACTCGTCACTATACAGCAGATATCTGCCATACAAGGACGAGTTTTCTCGTGGTACCACCTTGTTTCATCACGCCGCAGTTTTAACGCAGGCGGACACTTCATTACCGCTATAACGGGCATACCCGTTGGGTTCTAATTAGTTTCTTCCCAAAGCTCCGGGGTGATTCTCCCTTCAACGCTTGTATGTAAAGTATAACATAAAATGAATCAACATCAATCCTCTCAATTACTGTTTGCATTTTCTATGGGCTTATTCGTACGAATGGGTAAATAAAGAATAAGCGAATTAAAATTTTCTAGATAATATCAAATACATGCTTGGCTATTTTGGGCAATGGTTCAACAACGAAATAAAACATAGAGAGGCTTTTTTGTTCTTTGTCCAGAATTCCCGCGCTAAACAAAACTGCCAGATGTTTGGATACTGCCAGATGTTTGGATGTAGATTTAAATGATAACTTTATATGTCCGGCAATTTCTGTGACAGTCCCCTGCTTTTTATCCTTGAGATATTTTATAATCTGTAGACGCCGACGATTAGCAAGAGCTTTGAGTGTTTTTTCATATTCCTTCATAATAAATATTATATCACCACTTTTTCTATTTACCTATTCGTACGAATTAGAAAATAAAGAATAGAGGTGCAAAAATTTTTTTATTTATTCTCTCCCGGCTTTTTGAGGTCGGCCATCTGGATCGGGCTCGAGATTTGCGGCGGAGTCATGTCGATAGCGCCGAACTGTTTTTCATAATTCGCTATCTGCGCATTGAGCCACAGAGCGATGCTTTTCATCACTTGTGGCGTGGTCGCAAAAGAATCCAGATTGTTCCCGCTCGTGAGAGCAAAAGAGAAAATTTCTTTGCCATGGGCGCCAATAGCCCCATCCACAAACTTCTTCGGCAGTTGATTCATATCTATTTTTTTCGGATCGATCATATTTAACTATTGTAGCAAATTTCGAAAATAATTCAAAATTTGTGCTTCAAGACAAAGCTTCTATGTCAACTTTCTGGTGCTCTCCATCGAGAAATTTCTTATAAAAAATTAATTCTTCCTTCGGCATCACTGGCACTTTAATACCGGCAACTTCTTTCCAGACTGATTTTTCGAAATTAGTGGCAAAAGGCAGCCAAGTCTGGCTTGCATTGTCGTATATTTTTACATCCGCACTGCCGATATCTATTTCCTGCCCATGATAATTCAAAGTCATGATATAGAGATTCCATTTTTTATCTTTAAAATAGCCCGGAGCGTAAGTGATATATTTTTTTACCTCACTTGTAATTTTTGAAAACTGGTCTTGCGGAATATCTATATCAATATCATTGAGCGGCCGTGGCGAACCATGCATCTTAGCCGCAAAACCTCCCGATATTTGAAAAGGTATTTGATGTTTATTTAAAATATCCACAATCCAAATCAATGCGTTTTTTGTTTTCTCTTCCAATTTAATATCCATAAAAATCTGCCCGTGATAATAACAATAACAGCTACTAATGTTACTAAAACTATTCTCATTCTTCCCTGATCATTTTTGAAAAATCAGGACTATCAGCATATTGCAAGGCTCTTTCGTTTATATGATATTTATTTCTCAATTCTTCAAAAGGAATCGTATTATCGATAAGACCAATTTTATATGCTAATTCATCAGAATATGCCGGCATTAAAACTTTAAAGCTGAAAGGAATTCTACCAGAAACAATTTCATTTACATGAGAAACTATATTCGTAGTGCAGGTGCTGGTGAGAGTGTTGTAGAATTCGGGACGAGTGGCCAGCTTATTGGCTCTATTGAGCATTGACACAAAAAGCTTTTGCATATTTTCTCTTGTAGTTACAACTGGATACAAGAAGACTTCATCTTTGCGATAATTTGATCTCAATTTTACAACATCTCGTTCGTCAGCAATAACATACACTAGCTCGTATTGCCTCAAAAGACCTTTCAAAGCAGAGAACTTTTCACCTTTTTCTTTTCGTATTTCGACAGATATAGAAACATAGTCTCCACTTTCAAATCCAAAAGACACCAAAGTATGAGCCGCTCCAGCGCCATAGCCAGAAAAAGGTTCTACCATATACCAAACTGAATTCAGTTTATTTAAATCGAAAACTTTATCATAATACCGGACGTCATAGTCTGTAGTTGATCGATAGTTTATATTTCGAATATTTGTAACATAAATTAGATTGCCATCAAAAGTCACTCGCGCTAAAATTTCCTGATCCTTATTCCACTCACGGTCTAAAGAAGGTCGGACAATGAGAGAGAAAATAAAATAAGCAACTGCGATGACCACAGTTATTATAAAGAACACCTTAAGAACTTTTTTAATTTTAGATTTCACCTAAACATTTTAGCACAGGTTGGGGGAAATTTAATAGCGATATTTTAATCATTTATCAAATAAAGCTACATATTCATATAACTCAAATGATCGATTTCTGGAAAAACCAGTTTTCTCTCTCAACATCCCCTTCTTTTCAAATTCATCTACTAATCTATTGGCGGTTATGAAAGCCACTTCAAGCTCCGAAGCGATTTGACTCACTCCCATGATCGGATTGGAGAAAAACCTAAGCAGAAGCTTTTGTCCCAACTCTGCGCGCCGGCCAATTGTCATTATCTTTTTTTCATATTTCTGCCGCAAAGCGACAATCTTTTCAAAAGTCTCTTTACCCTTCGTGGCTGTTTCAATAACTCCAGAAATAAAGAATTTAATCCATTGCTCCAAACTATTGGACGAACGCACTAGTGTTAAAGAATCATAATAGGATCCTTTGTTTCGAGCAAAGAAATCTGAAAGATACAAAGTTGGTTTACGCAAAACTTTCGCTTCAACCAATTGAAGGGTGATCAGCAAACGACCAATTCTCCCATTACCATCTAGAAACGGGTGTATAGTTTCAAATTGATAATGACTAACCGCAATCTTAATCAATAGCGGTATGTCCAACTGTTTGTTGTACCAAAACTTTTCAAGGTCAGATAGCAAATCCCCGACCTCGCTTGGATGAGGCGGGATAAAGAAAGCGTCTTTTAAATTAGACCCGCCAATCCAATTTTGACTGGTGCGTATTTCTCCGGGAGTTTTATGTTCGCCTCGTACACCTGACAAAAGAATTTTATGGGCAGATCTTAGAAGTCGAATAGATAAAGGTAAACTACTTAACTCTTTGATCGAGTGATTGATGGCTTGAATATAGTTCTGCACTTCTTTCCAATCATTTCTTCGCTCGGGTTGGATATCCTCTTTGGGAGACAAGACTTCATCGATTCCGGTTTTCGTACCCTCAATCCGACTCGAAGTGGTCGCCTCTTTGGCAATGTGCATTTTTATGAAATAGTCTACATCGGGAACAAGGGTGGAATAAGCATTGAGTTCACCCAAAAGTCGCATTGCTTCAGCGAGCAATACGTCAATTTTTCTATCTTCCCATTCAAAAAGTTTATTAATAGGAAAAGGGCTGAAACTTTTATATTCCAGCTGTTGTTTGTATATGCCTGATTTAAATGTTTGTTTCATATCTGTAATTATAATTATTTATATTTACACTTTAGCATATATATGGAAATAAGCAAATTCATGTTTTCAGATTATTTAGTCGGGCATAGTAAGTATTTTAACATGAAAATGAAGTTACCTTTACCAATAAACCAATCCTCCCCAATGTAACCGTGTTTCTGATTCGCTCACGATTATTTTATATCAACCATATAATTTCTCAAAAAAGTCTCTATCGCGCGAACAGTGTCATCTTTTAACTTTGCATTACTTTCAGCAACCCATCTTGCAAAATTATACAATTCTTGATTATCAACTTTAAGCCACTTTTTATTTTGAAACAGAAATATAAACAATGTGGTCATTGCCAAACGCTTATTCCCGTTTTGAAAAGGGTGATTTTTGATCATCAAATAAAATAGTATCGAGGATTTCTTGAGAAGACTCGGATAAAGTTGCTTGCAGCCAAATGTCTGAAATGGCGCTTCAATACTCCTTTCAAGGGCGTTAGTATATCTGGTACTAAAGTCAGGTATCGGCTCTGACCATGTCATGGTTTGTTTCGCCAATGTATGGGCAACATATTCTACATCTACAATTGTTAGCCGTTTGATTTGCATATTTATTCCTTACCAAGAAGCTTTAGAGTATCTCCATAATCCCTTATAACTTTTGCAACGGCCTCTTTTATCAACTTTTTCTTTTCTTCTGTTAGTATCCTGGAACCTTTACCATTTACTATCTCATCAACATGCTCCATGGAAATAGCATAAGAACGTCCAATCTTCTCTGCTGGGATCTGACCTTTCTTTATCTTGTTGAACACTGCAATACGACTAATTCCTAGCATTTTTGCCAGCTCAGCAATAGATATAAATATTGCTTTTTTGCCTTTATTTTCCATTATAATTTCTTGTTAACGTTATACATTGTATATGTTAACAATTGTTAACTCTAAAGTCAAGACAGGTTAACAAAATACCCTATTACGGTACAGACTCTTTTACCTTTTTGCTTTTTTAGGTTTCCAGTCACTGATAATTAATTTACTGCCTTTTTTCTTTACCACGACTTTCTGCTTCTCCTTCCACCCGAGCCCCACCACCAATTCCCGAGGTAAAGTCACCGCCAAAGACTTCCCACCCAATTTGGTAAGTTTCCGTATGTTTTTGTTTATCATTTTTTGTACACTCATATATATGTAATTAATTACGTAATTAAATATGTACTTATTTTAGCATAGGTTGGAAAAATTTCTAGCTATTGAGTTACCTTTACCAACAAACCAATCCTCCCCAATGTATCGGCAACCTTTCCACAGCTCTCTTTTTCTCCCTCATATACTTTCACACTACCGAACTGGTCAGCAACTTGCGCTAATTGAGAAGCAGTCGCACTCGAACATCCGATGGCTTGCACAAGCTGCTCAATCACCTCATCAAAAGTATGGCAATTGCAATTAAAAAGAATCACCTGCCATATTAATTCTTTTTCAGTAAGTAAAGTGATTTTAGGGTCGATTGTGGTTTGGGTTGGCATTGTTGTAATCTCAAGAATTATTCTCGCCAAATTCTCGCTACATTATCGAACTATCAACTTCTATGTGTCTTTCATAATCAAATTCTCCAGTTTTGATGTATTCTAGAAATTCTTTTTCATCCAAAACATATGTACGAAATTTCTCATCAGAACACTTAATAGTTATCGTTTTGTCTTTATGATAAATGAACATATATTTTACACACTAAGTGAATTAGTTATTATACTCCCTAATTATTTCTAAACAATCTTCGTAGGCTTCGGCTTTGCCGTCAATGAATTCATTAAATCCATATTCTTTAATCTTTGCGCTTTCTGACAATTCTTCTTTCCATTCTTTTCTGTAATTTTTTGCCAATTCAGCAATATGTTTTTCTAGCGACTCGTTTGTAATTTTCTCTATGAAACCTTTAGACATCAACACTACTGTTTCTTCATATAAATTCTGTAAATTCTCCCATAACTGAAATGTCTGATAAATTTAATCTTCCGCAATCATCTCCCATTCTTTCGGCTCAATTTCCACAAAGTCATCGTCCTCGGGAGTATATTCCTTGCACACAACCCAAAACGGAAAATAAAAATCCGGATGTTGGTCTAAATACTTTAAAATTTTGATAGCCAATTCCCTGCTGATGTCCATACCTGATCTTTGATCAAATACAAAATAAAGTCAACTATCTGAGTCGATATCTTCCCTGACCAATAAAATCAAGGTAATTTTTGTCACGCAAAAATTGTAATTGCTGGCGGATTTTGTCTTTAATGTGTTTATTTTCCGGATGAATAATTTTTAAATCAGACTCAAAATCATAAATGTCTTGCAGAGAAAATTCTTTTTTATTCAAAAAATCAATACAATTCATAATATCTAAAATCCATCCTTTTGCATCGGCTTTTTTAATTCCTTTTAGAAAAATAGTTTTTTGCCATTTCTCTAAAACTTCTTTTTTAGATATTTCTTTTCCGTCTTCAATATAAAATATCTGACCTGCTTTGGGTATCTTGGAAAACAAAATATTTGAACCAATCCATCCTGCTCGACGCGCAGTTTCTTTAAGGGGTTTTCTTTTCTCGATTATTTCAGAAAGAAAAAAGTGTTTGGGTATTACAAAGAAATCATTTACAAACAGAGATTCTAAATAACCCATAAAGAAAAAATTGGGCTTTGATGTAGAGTTTATTCTTTCAATCATTTTTGAATATGCACCAGCAGAAACTTTGTTGCCAATTTTTCCTTTCTTGGATTTTAACTCAAAATCTTCAGAACAATTTTTGCAGTAAAAATCAGCGACAGGTTTGTTGTTTAAATATTTATCAATATCGACTTTTCCGCAATTTGGACAATATATCTGACTACCCACCCACTGCTCGCTCAAAACTCTCATTTTTTGAGAATTACTATTATATAGTTTTGCTAAATTTTCATCTAAAATTAAATTCACTTTTCCATTAGATCATTTTTGGGGTTACGATGCAAGAAAATATTAGAATACGTATTTAATTACGTAATTGATTACATAACTGTTACTGCACTAAATTAGATTGTTTTTTGTTTTTAAGAGATACTGCAATAATCGCAACACTGACAACCACATACAGGATACTCACCCATCGGAAAACTTGTTCAGGATACGGAGAGAAATAGTCGCCGGAGCCGGGGTTGGGATAAAAAATAAAAAGTAGAGTGGCTAGAGGTATAAACCAGATAGCAAATTTTTTCCAGGCGGGAAAAGCTTGCGGTAAAAATGCGAGTATTAAGAATATGAGTGCTAGGGCAGACATGCCGTAGAAAAAACTCTTTCCTAATCTTACTAAGATATCACCAGTAGCGCTAGCATTTAAATCAGAATGTAAAATAAGATAAGCTGCCAACAAACCCACTAAAGAAAAAATAAATAAAACGAAATTGATTTTTTTTGTATTCATGTGTTTATATTATATCACGCCTTCAATTTGATTAAGCAGATCAATCAGCGCCTGCGCGTCGGCGTCGGCAATTTTACCATTTCCGGCTTTCTTGATAATATTCTTTGACAAATTGGAAAGAGTTTTAATAATTACTCCTTTCTTTTCAAGTTTTTCGACCCGCTTCAATAGATCATTCTTCAAATTAGCCTTGACGTTAAGAGATTGTATCTTTGTCTTCAAACTAGCAAGTATCGTAGGGTCAAGCGCAATGTTTTCCGATTGCGCTTCTAGAAGGTCAAGTAAGTTGGTGATTTCAGCAGCATCAGCCGTGCTTATTTTCCCCTTCATTTCTTGTTTAGATATTTTCTTGTCCAAATTGGCAAGTATTTTTATATTCTTTTGCTTTTTATTCTCAATTTTTTTCTCGAGGTTGGCTATTTGCTTTAAGAGATTTTGCTTGAGTTTGTCTTTGATGCTAAGCGTAGAGATTTTTTCTTTAATAAGCGTAATGAGCTGGTTTAGAGATAATTCAACGCCGTCTGCCAGAACTACTTCATCTGTTGTGCCGTCGCCATTTGCATCAAGCGCTATCTCAGTATTCTCCGGTGCAGAGCTTTGTACCGTAAAAGCCGCTTTAGTATTTGAAGTTGTTGGAATGTCTGTATACGAAGCTACTGGAGTCGACATATCTGCAGAAAAATTATCAATTTCTACGGTAGTTGATCCATTGCCAGTTCCTTTGTAAACAAAATTGTAATTGCCTTCTTTCGGCAGAAAGATATTCTGGCTTTCGCTGGTATAGATAAATGCGCTTCCTGGTATATTCTCGGAGATAGAAAGAAAGTCAGCAGATAGATTTTGGTTTGGATTAATTCCAGTGAAATTTCCAAGTTGATCGTATGCGCCGAGAATGACGGGAGAATGAGTGCTAACAACAAGTTGATCTGTTAAATCTACAACTTGTGGTTTTGCAGTTAGGATGAAATTATTTTCCAAAACATCTTCTTTCTTGACTATAGAAGTAAAAAGAGTTTGAACTGGACTAGCACTTAATAGGTCTCGATGCTGAGTATTAGAATTTAAAAGTTTATTGTATTCAAAAAGATTGAAAAAATATGTCTCATCAGCCACGGAGGAAATTGCGCTCGGATAAACAACCGTCCTGTCTCCTTCACGAGTAAAACTCACTTCATAACTCGGATATCCGTGATAATTTTTATACTCAACAGCTTTTACCGTCGGGCTGCCCCACCCTGCGACTTGCACTACGCGGATATGATCGGGGAATTGATAATTGTCATATAGGTTATGAAAATTAGCTGCATTGGTCATAAATATAGAGCTCAAAACTTCCGGATCCGGTAGCTTTTGTTCCACTGGTTTGGCGCGCGTCACGCCCGTGCCAGTCATAAATTCCAAAAACTTCGGATAAGTACTAATGGTTGCTCCCCAGAAATCCCGCCAAGGCTTGGTAAACGACGCCTCGGAATTAAACTTAATTACTGGATCCGACACTGAAGAAAAATATTGCGGAGAAGGAAGCAAGTTGTAGGCGCTCGGCATATTCTGCGCTATTCGGCGTATGCCTATCGGATTCACTATGAACCCAGCAACTGGCGGAATGCCTTCATCGTCGCCATGCAGTATTGAAGCGATGGCTTGCGGCGTGCCGAGCTGGGGTGAGCCAACCATCACAAAAGAATCGATCAAATTATCTTTTCCCTCTTCCGAGAGTTTTTTAATAATCGCTTTTCCTAAAAGACCACCCATAGAATGGGCAACAATTGTGATTTTTCCGTTTTTTGAATTTTGAGCAAGTGTTTTTATTTTTTCAATGACATTTATCGTTTCATTTTTTGTTTTTATGCCGTCTGCTAGAATTGTCTCTGGCGAAAATCTCCAATCATAGGCAAGGGGCAACCATTCTTTAATTGTGTTATCGGCAACCAGCCCATCCATGAAGTTTGAAAAAGGAGCATATATAGGAGTGCCTTTAAAGGTATTTAGAACGCCATCCGTGTGAATGTCGTTAACACTTGCGCCATCGCTTGTGAGCGCTAGTTGGTTTACATCATTTAAACTAAATGCAGTCGGTGGCCAAAGCATATCGGAACCTTTTTCGAGAATGCTTCCCTTGATGCCCGGCAAAAACAGCACACTGGAGCAACAGACCGGCTTCTCGAGCGGATCGCTCGTAAGCCAAGGAATAAAAGTTATATTATTTTCATAGTGTTCAATGACACCGCCCAAGCCCCCTGGGTTGAGCTCATCTTCAAACGGCCCGGTCGGATCGCCCCAATAATTATTAATAGCATTTATTGTGCCCTCTCTCGAAATATAAGTAGCATAATCATTGTCCACAATGCTACTCTCTGTTATAGTCACTATCGATCCATCGTTTAAATATGCTTCCAGTCCATAATAATTTTGAAAAATTTTTGTTTTTTCTATATTTACCATGCCGCCGTAAAACTCAAGACCAGTCTCATGACCGCTTATTTTTAAGCCAGAAGCGTTTAATTCCGACTGATAAGTTACCACTCGCGCGCGCAACACACGATCATAAGTTTCCTCATCATATATTTCTATGGCGCTGTCGCTTTGACTGATATAGCCGTCTTCATCCACCTCTCTCACGCCTTCGAAAACGGAATCAACGATATGCGCTTTACTCCCATACAAAGTTAAAGCTCCGTAGTCGAAACTGCTTTTGACCTGAATATTAGAGATCTCGGCAATACCGCGGCTATCCAACACAATGGCATCCTCGTCGTAAATATTTTCAAAGGTTGAATCTGATATACTTACATCAGAACCGTATACAGTGATTCCGTAAGGGCTATCTGCAATTTCTATGTTCTCCACGGTACCGGGAGTGTTATCAAAATATAGACCATATTCCAAGTGGGAGAATAAAACACTTTGAAAAGAAGAATCTGAAGCGCCGTCTAAATATATTCCGCCAGCTTCAAACAGCCACGGAAAATCAACTTCATCTTGATTGGTATTGGCGCAAGGCTCAACTCCCTCTTCGGGGACGAGGTCCGGCATGTATTCCAGGCAGTCGTTGTACAGATCCACCCCGATCGAATCATACAGCGAACTCACAGAAACTTTCTCTGAAGCAGTGCCATTCACTTCAATCGAACCCAAAACATCCAGACTACTATCGTAATCAAATTTTACTATGACACCCGGATCGATTGTTAAGGTAGCGCCCGCAACCACATCAATGTAATTACTTATAACATACGGGCTATTTCCTTTCGTCCAAGTGGTATCTGCGATGATATCCGCCTCCACTATAGTCGAAGCAAAAACTTTCGAAGGGGAAGAAGAGAAATAAAAAACGCTGATAAAAATAATGATAATGAGAAACAAAAAACGCAAGCGTTTAATTGTGGGCATTATCAATAATTATATTATTGGGTTTAAATTATTCAAGAAATAGCTGTGGATAACTATTTTTCTTTACACAAGTTTGCGCAAGAACGATTCTTGCACATTCCTATTTTCTTTTAATATTAGCATACCAGTATGCTAGTTTATGGAAACCTATATTAGGACAAAAGTCGAGCCAAACGAATATTCTCATATGAAATTTTCCCACCAAAGTGATCATATATTGGTTTAAGTAGCTCCGCACCCAGCAAAAGCATAGATAAACGAACTTTGTTTATTTGATCTTCTTGCTCTTTGGTAATTTTTAACTTTAAAATATTCTTCGTTTCTTCCGTCAACTTTCCAATCTTTTTTAATTCTTCTAGATGTTCTATAATTGTTTCTTCTTTTCTACCACGCAAATGTGCTACTTCTAAAATACTTTTACCATCTTGTATGAAGGATAGAGTTTGTTCCCATCTTCTTTCTTTTTTTATATTTACACCACTTGGAGGCCTTGCCTCCAAGTGGTGTTTTCCTCCGGATTTAGTTTTGATCTTTCCTCCGCAAGTCACCACAAAACTTTCATGCATCTTTTTTAAATCCGCTTCCAAAATTTTACCGAAAACTTTTACCGCTTCATCTGATTTATTTTTAAAATCGATATCTTTTTGCAAAATTTCCGGATGCACTTTGAGCGCGTGAGCATTTATGCCGAGAAGATACAGGCCCGAGAGCCGGCGCACCCGCGAGAGCGCCACATACCCCTGCCCAAACTCAAACACTTGCGACAAATCCATCACCGCGGCGTCCATGCTCATCCCCTGGCTCTTGTGCACGGTGATCGCCCAGGCCAGCCGGAGCGGCACCTGGGTAATCTGCGCCCGAATTTTGCCGTTTTCTTCCACGCTCCAATCCATCGGCGCCACCTTGATGCTCCGTCCATTTCGAGTTTTGATAATCGGATAGCCGCTAAATTCTTCGTAACCAACCACAATGCCGAGAGTGCCATTTACAAACCTCTCTTTCGGATTATTCTTGGTGCACATCACCACCGCGCCGATTTTGAGTTCCAAATTCTCCGGCGACAAGCAGCCCTTCTTGAGAGTCTCGACTACTTTTTCATTTCCACTCCCGGACATTCGGAATAATTTCCTTTCGGTATTCAATTTGGCTAGCTCTTCGTTGTTGACCCGATCCACATCCACATTGTGCGAAAAAAGTTTGGTAATATTCTGAATGTTTTCTGGAAGCTTATCCGTGCGAATATGCCGAGTCTGGAGATGATTCCGATGCATTTCCGAAACATTGTTCGCCCGGATGCCCGAAAGCACGGAAAGAAAATCCGCATCATCCTGGCGGTGTTGTTCGCTCAAATAGCACACTACGAGCCGCGAGCGCTCCCAAGCTCCGAAATGGTAAGCAAAACGCGGAAATCCGACTTCCGCAATCAGTGAATTTTGTTTAACACTTTCGTCTCTTTTAGTAATCGGTGGCAGCTGGAAAAAATCGCCAACCAGAATAATTTGAATACCACCAAAGGGCTCGCTGCTCTGTCTGATTTCCCGGCAAACCAGATCCACCATCTCGAGCATATTCGTCGAGAGCATGGAAATCTCATCAATAATCAAAACCTTGGTTCGATTGACCCGCTTTACAATATATTCACTGCTCGCGATTTTATCCAAGTCATATTTGTCGAGTTTGGTCCGAATGCCAATGCCGCTCCAAGAATGAATCGTCATTCCGCCGATATGCGTCGCTGCGATACCGGTCGAAGCTGTGATCGCCGGCTCAATATCGCAGTCGCGCAGATAATTTACAAAATTATTTATGGTATGCGTCTTCCCCGCCCCCGGCTCGCCAGTTAGAAAAACATTGGCACCGGTTTTTAAAATATTTAAAGCCTGATCTTGGGTCATAAATTACATTTTCGCTGGCGCTTGAATACCCAAGAGATACAAACCAGTTTTCATCACAAAAGAAAAGGCAAAAGTTAGAGCCACTTTATACCCCGAATTTTTATCTTCTTTACTCACAATTAAATTATTGCCATAAAAACTATTAAAGACCCGGGCGACTTCGATTAAATAGTTGGCAATATAGTGCGGCTCATATTCCTTGGCAGAGCGCAAGACAACTTCCGGAAATTTATACAACAATTTTTCCACTTCAAAAACCTCTCCCGGAAATGCATGCGGGTCCGGCAAGATATTTTCTACTTTCGCTTTTTCTAAAACCGAATTGGCGCGGGCAAAGGAATATTGCAAATACGGGCCGGAATCTCCATCGACGGAAATTGATTCTTCGACGTTGTAGACGATATCGCTCCCAGAGGCTGAACGCAGAATCGAATATTTTATCGCCGCCACGCCAACCATCTCGGCCACCTTACTTTTCTCCTTTTCGTCCCAATCACGCTCCCGCATTTTTTCTCCAATTAAAGCAATCGTATCGCGAATCAAGGATTCTCCAGTCACTACATTGCCCTTCCTGGAACTCATTTTACCTCCCGAGAGCCGCATCATGCCGTGCGAAATATGAAACATTTTTTTCTCGTGTTCCGGTTTGATTAGAGAAACAGCCTTGGCGACGACTTTCATATAGTCCATTTGTTCATTGGCGGTGACGATAATCGAAAGATCTAGATTTGGTTCGGTTCGAAATTTATCTTCGGTCAATCCTAGCTCCTTGGTCTCGTAAGTCGGTAAGCCTCCGCTCGTGATGAAAACTCGGGTATGAAGTTTTGGATCATGCTTTTCAGCCTTGAACACCACTGCTCCATCGGACTCTTCAAATATCCTTCGACCATGCTCAGGATCTCTGGCTTTTCCCATATTCGCGCGCACGATCTCTTCCCCAATCGGCGCCATCTGGCTCTCCAAAAAATAGAAATCAAATTTGGTGCCGAGTAATTTATAAAGATCTTCGAAGGCATCCATCGTCACCTTGAAACCCCAATCATATATTTTATTTATTTTTTCATCCCCTCTGTTATATATTTTTTTATTTATTTCATCTATTTCGGCTTTAACTGCTTCATCAGTTTCATAAAGCAAAGCGCCTTCTGCGTAAGCTTTGCCGATATGCTGAGCCAATACTGATACAGATTCACCCCCACCTTCCTCCACCTTGCCAAGGGGGAGGTGCCCAGAATTTTCTGGGCGGAGGGGGTTTTTCAAAAGCCCATAGATAGCCTTGGCCACATGCAAACCGATATCGCCTTGATAATTGGCGCGTGTTACCTCGGCGCCGGAGTGTTCCAGAATTCTCGCCACCGATTCACCAATAGCGTTCGTCATCAAGTGGCCAATATGGAAGGGTTTGAAAGGATTCGGATCGGTATATTCAACCATTATTTTTTCTTTTGTTTTTTCCTTGGCCAAAATTTCATTCTTGCCGACATTTTCTCCTTGATTTAAAATTTCTTCAATGCTATTGCCGAAAAATTTACGCGACAAATAAAAATTTATGAAGCCCGCGCCGGCGACTTCCACTTTTTCGATATACTTATCCAAATTTAACCTCAATATTTCAGTAACTATTTTTTTGGCGAGATCTTTTGGGTTACTTTTGACATTTTTGGCGATGGCCATGGCGACATTCGTCGAATAGTCTCCCATCTTCAAATCCGCCGGGTGTTCCAAGGCAATCTCGCTCGCTTCAATACCGAGATTTTGTAGAGCGTCTTTGATTAAATTTTTAATTTTATCTTGCATTTTATTTTCTTCCGGTGCTCCCAAATTTTCCTTCACCGCGAGCGGAATCGCTCAATTTCTGAACCTCTTTTAATTTTGCAATCACCACCGGCACGATCACCAATTGCGCAACTTTGTCACCTTCTTCAAAAGTATAACTCTTATCAGATAAATTTACTAAATGTGTATTATATTCTCCTCTGTATCCTGCATCATAAACTCCACCCATGCTTTTCAACCCCGCTTTGGAAATACCACTTTTATCCATAATTATCGCCCCGTAGCCTTCCGGAAATTCTAAAGCAAACCCGTGCCAGAAATGGTAATGCTCTCCGGGCTTGACCGTCACCGTCTCCATGGCATAAAGATCCATCCCCACATCCCCCGGATGATGATACTTCGGCAATTTCGCATTACTTTTTAGTTTTTTGATTTTGATTTGCATTTTACTTGCTGAAGGTAAAAGTCAGGTCGGTCTCAAGCGCTTTGGCAAGTTTTTGGGCAAATTTAAAAGTTGGATTATAAGTACCAGATTCCAAACGCGAAATTGCAGACTGTCCAGTGCCAAGTCTTTTGGCAAGCATTTTTTGAGAGATATTTTTCTTGATGCGAGCTTCGATAATAGCCCGGATAATTGCATATTCTGGCTCAATCTTTTTATATCCTTCATGAAACTTTTGATCTTTCATTGATTCTTTAAAATGTTTCCTAAAACTAACTGGTCTAAATTCGCCAATCTCTTCCTTGGTAAAAACGTATTTATTTTTGACATTTTGTTTTTTATTCATACAAGGAGTATATCACATATATGTAATTATTTCAAAACCTTCTTAACTTTTTCATAAATTTCTTCATGAATATCAGGAAAACTTCGAAGCTTGCTTCCCTTCATACATTCGATTTTGATCCAATTTTTTTGGGTGCGAGTGAGCCAGAGAGCGCTTTTGATAGAATTTTTTAAAAAGTTTTTATCCTTTTCATGAACATCTTTTTTGCTGCCCAAATAAGCGCGAGCGCCCTTGTAATTGCGATCCCGGATCAATTTCAAAACCATCTGAACAGGCAGGGATAAATAAATGGTCAAGTTTGGCGCCGGAATTTTCAAAACTTCATATTCCATTTGAGCCAGCCATTTGATAAAAGCCTCGCGTTTTTTAAGATTCGCGATCTTGCCGCCCTGGTGGATCTGGTTCGAAGAAATATATCTGTCCATAACCACGGTATAGCCTTGTTTTAACCATCCTTGTATTTTTTCTTTGGATTCAAAGCGGTCGGCGGCATATATAACCGAAGCGATCTTCGGATGGATATTTACCCAATTATAATATTGCTCGGAGAGGCAGTGCGCGATAAATTTTCCAAAAAAATTATCTTCGTAACGTGGAAAATGAATAAACTTGACCTTGCGGCCATCCTTACGAAGATGTTTTACAAGCAAATTTGCCTGAGTGGTCTTGCCGCTACCATCTGTGCCGTCTATTACGATAAGTTTGCCTTTTTTGACCATGACAGAACTATATCAAAAAAAAGGCCAAAATGAAAAACTGTTTGGAAATTACTTAAAAAATTCTTTTAAAATCTCCGGCAAATCTGCTACTGTTTTATAAATTTTTACTGTCAATTTTGTATCTCCATTAATCATAGCAGAAATTTTTTTGCCTGGGACTTTTCGATACAAGCAAAGAACTGGTTTTCTTATATTAGAAGCAGCGGCAATTTCATAACCTACCCCAAGACTTGGGGTTGTAACTTCAGCAACCAATACATCGGCTGACCTTAACCAATCCATATCTCGATCAAATATTTCTTTATCAGTCATATTTATTTCTCCGTGAAAAGATGGGTCTCCATTTCTCTCACTCAAAACTTCACCGTATTTTTTAAGAAGTTTTATAATCTCTGGATATATAGGGGCATCATTTCGTCCTGCCCTGACTGATACTGCAAAATATATTTTCATAGTTAATTTTTAGCCTGGATAAATTTCTAGCGTATAACATTTTTCATTATACACCTTTGTTATATTTATTCCCAATGACACACTTTCTGCCATGGCAGAGCTTGTGTCATTTTTGTCTTTGAATTACAATACATTGCATGTCTATTGCAAAAGAGATCCTGAGAGAGCTTTGGGATACAGAAATCAAATACAAAGGAACGTCCGTGAATATTTTTGGCATTCCTCGTTTCAAAAAATACTCACAAAGGAGCATCCGAACAGTGATTGATCGTTTAAAACGAAAAAATATCATCGAAAAACAATTAACCGGTGTTATTCTTTCAAAAAACGGAAAAGAATATGTCAGAAGAAAAATTGATTCTCTCAAACAATTTAGTAAGCCAAAAAATATTTCTAAAGATAAAAATCTTCTTTTAATGTTTGATGTACCAACGGAAAGAAAGCCGGAAAGAGAATGGCTCCGATGGCACCTCAAAAAATTTGACTACATGATGATTCAAAAAAGTGTTTGGGTCGGACCATCTCCCCTGCCGGCAGAATTCAAAAAATATCTTGAAGAAATAAAACTCGACAAATGTATTAGAATTTTTAAGCTAGCTAGGTCGTATATTGAGTGATACATATTCTGCCATGGCAAAGATTGTATCATTTAATTTTTCTAATCTGCAATTCTACATTTTACCTAATTCTTTCAACGCCTCTGTGGCGTAAAATAAAATATTTGGCCGCAGGCCCATTGCTTTCAATTCTTCCTTGGTTGCCCAACGGGTCTCCATTCGCTCGTGCTCCATTAGAGAATCCACTATTGTATCGGAAGAAGAAAGAGCGAAATACACAAAAGTAATATGCTTATGGGTCTCATTTACAATGTGGCACCCGAGGTATTTGGGACTAACCAGATGTTTGTAATCAGACTCATCTTTAATTTCCGGCTTGGAACCGATAATTTCTACCTTAAGCCCCACTTCTTCTTTCACTTCCCGCATCGCCGCCTGGATTGGGTCTTCATCGAGCTCGATATGCCCGCCGACCGAAAGCCAGCGGTGATGCTTGTCGTGCATGCGAAGCAGCACTTTGTTTTTATAGACAATGAAAACTTCTACCGTAAAATCAATTTTTTCGTGAATGTGAGACATGTTTTACACAAACTTCTTTGGTATCGGAAACTTTTTGGCCAGCGCTTTGATTTCTTTATGTACTGATTCTTTTAATTTTTTATCATCTTTGTTTTTGAGGACAGAAATCATAAGCTCCGCCACCCGCTTGCATTCTTTCTCTTTGAAACCTCTGGTGGTAATAGCTGGCGTACCGAACCTAATTCCGGACGGATCCATCGGCTTCCTCGGATCGTCCGCGATCATATTCATATTGAGCGTAATCCCGACTTCGTCGAAAACCGTCTGGGCCTCTTTGCCGGTCACCCCCAGAGAGCCGAAAACATCAGCCAAAATTAGGTGATTGTCGGTGCCACCGCCGATCATGCGAATATTATTCTTTCTTAAAACTTCTTCCATAGCTTTGGCATTTTTTAAAACCTGGACCGCGTATTTTTTAAATTTTGGCGTCAGAGCTTCGCCGAAAGCCACAGCCTTCCCGGCAATCGTATGCATATGTGGGCCGCCTTGGATGCCTGGGAAAACTGTTTTATCAATTTTCTTGGCAATTTCTTCATTCTCACGAGTAAGGATTAAGCCACCGCGCGGGCCACGCAGAGTCTTGTGCGTCGTCGAAGTAATAATATCAAAACCGTCATCAAACGGATTGCGAAGCGCCCCGGCCGCGATCAGCCCGGCGATGTGTGCCATATCGGCCATAGTGATTGCCCCCACTTCCCGCGCAATTTCCACAAATTTTTTATAATCTAGTGTGCGAGAATAGGCGGAGAAACCAGCCAGAATTATTTTTGGTTTCTTTTCGATTGCCACCCGGCGGAGGTCTTCGTAGTCGATCTCGCCAGTCTCCGGATCCTTCATTTTATATCGGACGAAATTATAAATCTTGGCTGGAAGCGTCATCGGGTGACCATGCGTCAAATGCCCGCCATGGGAAAGATCCATTCCCAAAACTGTGTCCCCTGGTTCGAGCAGGGCCGCGTATACAGCCAAGTTGGCCGGAGCGCCAGAGTGCGGCTGGACATTGGCAAATTTACAATTGAATAATTTACAAGCCCGCTCTATGGCGAGCCGCTCGATCGCATCTGTATTTTCTTGCCCACCATAATATCTGCGCCCCGGATAGCCTTCGGAATATTTATTGGTAAAAACCGAACCGTTTGCCGTGAGCACATCTTCGGAGACATAATTCTCCGAAGGGATAAGCTCCAACCCTTCCCGCTGTCTCTTTTCTTCCGATTTGATTAATTTTTCTACTAGTTTGTCTAACATTTTACTTGGCATACTGCCATCTTAACACAGACCCGTCTGATTTTACAATAATAGTGCCGAGTAAGTCCGTCCGGAAAATCTTGGCGAGCTAAAAAAAATCAGACACTCGGGAAATAGCCAGGTTGCTTATGTCTTCGTCGTTATAATTATCAACATGAGAAGAAATACACAAAAAAGCTATCATGTCTCCTTTTACAACAAACCAAACTCTTGGCCATTGATTTGGTCTCAATCCAGAATTTGGGATAACAAGTTCGGTTTTCCAGAGTGTCCAGATATCATTTTGAGTGACGCGATGTAATTTAGCCGGAGCAATAACCTGTTTCGGTTGCGTTGGATTAAATTGAACTTCACACAATCTCTCAAAAGAAGCTAAACCCTGGCGTATAGTGCGAAATCGTCGCTCTAGATCGACGATTTCTTTCTGAATGCCGTCATGGTAGAAAAATTCAATCATAAATCATTAAAATTCAGTACCACGATAGAAAGCTAACTCATACGGAATTTCCTTTCGTAATTCTGTGCCAATGTAGGGCGCTTCTGCGTGAGACAACTCTTCCAATTGTTTTCCGTTCAAATGACCGTATTTGACCACAATTCGATCAAGCATTTTTTTTTCTTCTTCATCAAAAACAGACAAATCTGGTTCAGTAAGACATTTATAAACTTCTGTTGCATTGTATCCTTCACGCTCGGGAACTTGCTTAATTCCAAGAATTTTATTTTTAACCATTTCTTTGGTGATTTCTTCCAACGCCGAAGGAACTGGCCCCATAGGAAGGGCATTATACACATCTCCAGTTATTGATTTTTGAATTTTTTCGTACAAGTCAAAATCAGCAAAATATAATAATTTCGCCAATTTTTTCTTTCCCCGTACTTCACCTTTTAGTTTTTGGCACAAGTACAAGACAGCATTTTGGTACTTTTTCCGATGTAGAGACATACCTATATGATACTAAAAATTGAGATCAAGAGCAAACTCATGTCAATATAGCAAACAAACGAGGTCAAGCAAAATTCAAGCTTGTTAAAATAAGCAATACACCTTGAAAAAATCTATTATTTTGGGTATTATATAAATATTGGGAACTATATACTTAATTGCTCTAGAAAAAAATCTTCCACAGAATAATAAGAATAGCCCCACCCATTAATGGAAGAAAAAAATCCAAACTTCTACTGAGTTTGCTAAATTGATGTTCAAGGTTGGTTAGTCTTTCGTCAAAATTTAAGTTTTCTTCTTGCAAGTCTTCGTAGTCCATTTTACTTTTTCTTAACTTTTAATTTCTTTTTTTGTTAATCTTTTATAAACTACTATCGCACAGAGAAGTCCTAGAAGACCGCCTATACCACTTACTCCTGAACTTTCAAACATTGGCGCGGTCAAAATTACCACAAAATAACCAACCAACACGGAAATTAGTAATATCCCAACCCGCTTATAATCAAAACCAGTTAAATTATTCATATTATTTCCTCTTGTTAATTAATAATTTTTTTGTATTCTTGTACTTATTATATCACAATCACCACAAAGGAAAATAAGGTGTAGTAATTTTAATGAACCAATTTCTAAAAATAAGAAGATAAGGGGAACCAAAAACTGTAATTATAAGAATCAACACTCCTTTCCATAATGTTAACCATTCTCTAAAAGCAACTAAAAGTTTAAAATCATCTCCATGTGCCGAAATTTTTATCCATTTTTCTGTTCCATCAAAACCTTCAACTGCATAATAGGGATTTCTTTTCTTACTTATTTCAAGAGTCCCTCTATATTTGCGAATTAAACGCATTTGCCAATATTTTGTTCTAGGTATTATCCCCAAAAACTTTGCTGAAATCTCATTTAAGAACTTCTCTTTTGAAATATGGCCATATTCATTTATGTCCCCTCCATTAGATAAAATTCTCACGTCTTTTTTCATACAACGCTTTGTTAATTGTCTTAAAATCCACCATTCTCTGAATACGGAAAACATAGTTTTTATTCTAGCACATTTCTTTTCTGTTATATTATTTATAGGAGGCCATGTTTTAAATTAAAAGCCCACCCAAATCCCGCCAAAACAAAAAGCCGAAACCCGCGCGGATTCCCTTCCAGACCCTAGTATGAAAAAATCTACTGGGCTAGGAAAGGGCTACATTTTAATGCAAAGGTTGAATTTTTTCACTTTTCCCGTCCGACTTTACAATAATGGTCCCGAGTAAATCAGTTCTAAAAATCTTTGCGCCGAATAAAGTTAGAGTATCCAATGTATCTTGATGTGGATGACCATATTTATTGTCTTTACCATCCGAAATTAGGGCATACGAGGGTGAAACAGCTTTTACAAAAGCAACCGAAGAAGAAGTCCGCGAGCCGTGATGTGGAACTTTTAAAATAGTGCTCCAAAGTTGCAGCGAGGAAAATTCCTCGAGAATTATTTTTTCTGTTTCGGCAGTTGCATCCCCAGTAAGCATGACGGAAGTCTTGCCATAAGTTAATTTTGCTACAATTGATCCGTCATTGCTGTCCCACAATGAAACATCTCTGTCTGGAAACAAAATATCAATCACTGCTCCGCCTCCGATATCCAGCCTCATACCTTTTTTTGCCAAAATATCCGGAATATTTTTATTTTTTATTTCATTCTCTAAATTCTGATAAGTTTTAGAATCATTATATGTGCCGGGCTCAAATACTCTATCTACTTTATAAACTTTTAAAACATCCAGAAATCCACCGATATGATCCGCATCCGGATTGGTAATCACAATCGCATCTATGTGCCGATCAAATGGCGACATCATACGCGCAAGAGCACTTAATATTTTTCTAGGCGGACCAGCGTCCACTAATATCTGCGTTCCAGTTGGCGACTCAATAAAAAGCCCGTCACCCTGCCCGATGTCCAGCATTGCAAAAGTGAGACCTCGGTGAGAATTCTTCCAATCTAAGCGGAAAAGAAAAATATTTACAATAATTAAACCAATGACTAGTATCCACAGAGTATACTTTTGCTTTTTACGCCACATGATATAATAGTAGCACACATGAAATTTGAAGAAATAAAATTCAATATCGGAGAATTAAAAGGAATATCAAAAAAAACAATTGAAGAACACCTAAAACTTTATGCTGGCTATGTTAAAAATGCGAATCTTATTTTAGAAAAAATTCCTGAATATCAAGGTTATACGAAGGAAGATACTTTTGCACCCTATGTCGTAGATGAAATTCAGCGCCGCTTCGCTTTTGAGTTTGATGGAATGAGAAATCACGAATATTATTTCAAAAGTTTAGAAGGTGGAGCAAAAATCGTGAAAGGAGAAAGTCCGCTTAAAAAAGCGATGACGGAAGAATGGGGTAGCGTTGACCTTTGGTTCGCTCGCTTCAAAACAATTGCTATGACGCGAGGTATTGGCTGGGCAGTGCTTTATTATGACCCCATTAATAAAAAACTTCTCAATGCTTGGATTGACGAACAACATCTAGGACACCTTACCGGACTTGCTTGGATTTTTGGAATTGATATGTGGGAACATTCCTTTTATTTGGATTATGCGACAGATAAGAAAAAATATGTTGATGCTTTTTTGGATAATGTTAACTGGGAGGTTGTAGAGAAAAACTTTTCTAAAGTTATTGGGACGCAGTAAAGAAACTCTTTATATTTCTGCCAAAAAGTCTATAAATAAAATAGATGTAAATTAAAGTTGTTAGAATGAGCGGAAAATTCGGAACAGAAAAAGCGGCAAAGGGCAGACTGGAGAAAAAATTTATCACTCCGAGTTCATAATGAAGCATGAGATAGGAAATATAGCCTATGGGTACAGCCAATATATATGAAATAAGCCCGACAAAACCAGTCAGAAACCCGAGCAACATGGTAAACGGGATAAACGGTAGAATTAAAATATTGGCCGGCAGGGCGACTAGAGAAAGATTGCCCATTTTGTAGAGGATAAATGGCAAGACAAAAATATAGGCGGCACAGGAGACGGAAATGATGTCCCGCAGTTTGCAAACATCTGGCGCCCATAAAAAATATTTTTCAATTCTAGGGGTAAAAAATATTACCGCCACTGTCGCGATAAAAGAAAGCTGAAAAGATACGTCGTAAACTAGCACAAAAGGATTTAGTAAAATCATTCCCACCCCGGCGAGCATGAGAGCCCGCGCGACGTCATAATTTCTCCCGGTCGCGCGGGCAATTAGCGCTAAGGTCGCCATTATCCCCGCCCGGATCGCAGTCGAACTCCCACCCGTCATCAACACAAAAAGCAAAATAGTGAAAATACCCATCCCAATGCCGAAATTTTTAGCTACATAAGGCACTCCAGAAAATAGTTTCATAATCCATTCGGCGACGATTGTCACATTGTATCCCGAGAGAGCCACGATATGGATCGTGCCAGTATTTATAAACTTCTCTCGCATTTCATTATTAAAAGAAGAACGCTCGCCCAATATCAAACCACCCATGAGAAGCGATTCAGGAGTTTTTATAGCAAAATCCATTTTCGCTAAGAACTTTTCTTTTACGAAAAACAGCGCGCTTTTAATTATGTTGCCATTCCCCCCTGAGATGACCTCGACATTTACATAATTCATTACGTAATAAATCCCGTCCTTCCTTAAATAATTTACATAATCAAACTTTTTACCCTGATCCGTCATAAAATTTTCCGGTTTCTGTAATTTTCCCGAAAATTTTACCTCGTCGCCGTATTTAAAATCCTGACCGAAATTTACAGTGACTAAAATTTTAGTTTTGCTTGCCCCGCCCTGACGTGGGTCTTGTCCAATTTGCGCTTCAATAGTCAGTTTTTGATTATTTTCCCTTATATCCGGTTCATCTATAATTTTTCCAGTGAAAAATACTTTTTGACCCACCTGCGATTCGAAAACACTAGGTGATGGAACATCTGCCGCATGAAATCTGAAAATTCCTAAGCAAAAAGTTAAAATAAAAATGGAGAATATGATGCCCCACTTGTTTTTAGAAATTAGAGAGAAAAATAAAGCTAAGGCCACACTGACCACTGCGACCCAAACAGCAAAATATAAATTGAAAAATAAAAAAGAGCGCAAAAACACCCCAAAGATAAAACCAAAACATATCGCATAAAAAATCCTATCTCGCATTTTTAAAATATACTAAAATTATTTTTTACTTTTAAGTTCCACTTGAGCGCCCTCTGCAAAACTTGTGGCAATCAAGTCAGCGCGGTCATTGTATTTATTTTCATTATGTCCTTTTACATACGTCCATTTTGGCTTTAACTCTTCGGTCAGTTTGTATAGCTCCTCCCAAAGCTCGCGATTCAAAACAGGTTTTTTGTTGGCATTGCGCCAATTATTTTTTTGCCAATTAAAAATCCACTCAGTGATTCCCAAAATCACATATTTAGAATCAGAAATAATTTCTATATTTCTTTCCCTAGTGATATCCCTAGGGACTTCACTAGGGAAAAGTGTCTTTAAATATTTCAATGCCTCTATCGGCGCAGTTAGTTCCATAATATTATTGGTAGCGTGTTCTACTCCCCCGCCAATTTCGAAGACCCCCTCCTGACTCCTCCCCCTTATCAAGGGGGAGGCCGGGTAGGGGTGAATTATGAAAACAGCTCCCCAGCCAGCGTTCCCAGGATTTCTCTTAGCTGCTCCGTCCGTATAAACTACAATTTTATCTTTCATTGCCCTATATTATATCAGTAATTCTTAATCTTAACTCTTCCCTGCCGCGAAAGCGAGACAAATCAAAAGTGGCGAGCAAATTCACGCCAAGCCCCTCCGACAAAGTATTTTTAAAAGAGTCAACGCTGGAAAAAAAAGAAACAGCCTTGGCTCTGCCGGAAGCGTCAGAAAAAATAATTTCCAGATGTTCGCCCGAACCATTTTTGCCAAACTTTTTTATTTTCTCTATCTTTATGCCCTCAAACAGAAAGATTGGCTTTGGATTGCCTAAACCAAAAGGCTCGAGTTTCTCTATTTGTCGCCAAGTATTCAGATTGATATCGGAAAGAGATAATTTCATATCACCACCCCCTTCCCCCTTCTCAATTGAGGGGAGGTGACCAGAGGCCGCGGTGGTAATTTGATTAAAAGAAACCGACAATGCTTCTTCCAAAAAATGAATTTTTTCGGTGTGAACAGTGAACCCACCCGCGAGCTCATGTCCGCCAAAATCTATGAATGATTCCCGGGTTGCTGTCATAAGCTCCACCACCGATACCGAGCCGTCGCTGCGGCAAGACCCTTTGATGCAGTCATTCTCGTCCTTGCCCCAGACAAAAACCGGCTTTGCATATTCATCGCAAATCTTCCCAGCTACAAGTCCCAAGACTCCCACCAGCCAAGCAGGATTGCCGATCACGATCACTTTTTCAAGTTTGCGTTTCTCGAAATTTTTATTTATCTCCCGCATTATTCCTTTAACGATATTCTTTCTTTCATCATTTATTTTAGACAGATGGTCGGCTAGCATTCCCCCTTTGGCTTCATCCTCGGTGGAAAGAAGCTCAAAAGCCCGCATCGGGTCATCCATCCGGGAAGCAGCATTAAGCCGCGGAGTTACCATAAAACCAATATCGTCCGCGGATAAATATTTCTGCTCGATGTTCATTTTAGCCAAAAGTTTTTGCAATCCCGGCCTGGGAGATTTTTTCAGAACTTTCATTCCGAAATAGGCAATGGCTCGATTCTCACCCGTGAGCGGCACCATGTCTGAGAGCGTGGCCAGACCCGCCATATCCAGCATCCATTTTTCCGCGCCAACTTTAACCTTAAAATATTCGCCGTATTTTTTTAGGAAACCCTGGGCAAATTTAAAAACCACTCCGGCCCCGCATAACATTTTTTCTGAATACTCATCAGTCTTGGGATTCAAGATGGCATAAGCCCTAGGCAGGTCGAAGGCAAGCCCGCCGCTGATGACGCTTTGGCGAGGCAAGTGGTGATCGGTAATAATCACGTCAATACCATCCACTTCCGCTTGCGCCACCTCGGCTACCGCCGTAATACCGAGGTCAATGGTAATAATAAGTTTGACTCCAGAATCGGCAAATTGTTTTATCGCATCCAAATTCAGCCCATAGCCCTCCGAATTTCTTTTGGGAATATAGACTTCGTAATTTTTATATCCTAAAAAAATAAATAAGTCATTTAAAATAACGGCGCCGGGTATACCGTCACAATCATAGTCCGCGTAAATAATTATTTTTTCTTTATTCTCGATCGCTTCAAAAATTCGAACACAAGCTTTTTCCATATCTCGCATTAAAAAAGGGTCGTGCAAATCGCGTTTGTAATCCGGGTTCAAAAAAATATCTTTCTGGTCAGACGTAATACTTCTTTTTTCAAGCAAAACATCAAGTAATAGAGACATGGAAGAAATTTTAGCATAAATGAGATATAATAACGAAATTATGGAAAACTGCATTTTTTGCAAAATAATAAAAGGAGAGGCACCTGCTTATAAAATCTGGGAAGACTCTTTACATATGGCTTTTCTGACACCTTTCCCAAATACCGAAGGAGTAACTGTTGTAATACCAAAAACTCATTACTCAAGTTATGCTTTTGATTTGCCCGATGAAATACTTCGTGGATTAATAACAGCCACAAAAAAAGTTGCAAAACTTTTGGATTCAAAACTTAAAGATGTAGGTAGAACAGCGATGGTCTTTGAAGGATTTGGAATCAATCATGTTCATTCTAAATTATATCCCATGCATGGAACTGCAGATATGGAAAATTGGAAGCCACTTGAATCAAAAATAGATAAATATTTTAAAAAATACGAAGGTTATATTTCTTCGCATGACTATAAAAAAGAGTCTGACGAGAAACTAAAGGAAACAGCTAAAAAAATTACCAAGTAAATCACTCAAGCGCTTTGATTAAAATTTTTATAAGTTTTCAATCTCACTTTTGAGCTTATAAGCATTCCCGTGTTTCAACATTCCTAAATATGACTGTCGTGACTCTTCTTTAAAATTTTTTTCAAGATTCCTCAACATCTTTCTTTTTGTACTCGTCCTCAAAACTCTATACTTTGAAAAATGTACCCAGCCTAGAAAATCAACACCGGAAGCGAAAGTTTTCATAAAAACTTTGTCTGGGTGTAATTGTAATTTTAATTCTTTTTCTAAGAAGCTAGAGACCTTTAGAAGTAAGTCTTCAAGATAATTTTTATTATCACTCAATATTACAAAATCGTCTGCGTATCGTATATAATACCTTACTTTCAATTCTCTTTTCATAAACTGGTCAAATTCATTCATGTAAACATTTACCAGAAGTTGGGAAGTTAGATTCCCTAATGGCAAACCTTTTACTAAACTTTCTGCTATCGCAGAGTTTTTAGTATTTAGTTGAGTATAAAAACTATTTATAACTTGTGAAAGAAGCCAGATAATATTTTTGTCTTCGATGTGTTTTTCTAAAATTTGCTTTAAAATTTGATGATCAATGTTGGCAAAGAATTTCTTGATATCGCACTTGAGAACAAAGCACGTCTTTGCGTGATTTTTGGAAACTTTTCGGAAAAAATCGCGGAATCTGTTGATCGCTTTGTGGGTTCCTTTGTTTAATCGGCAGGAATATGAGTCGTGGATAAATTTTGAATTAAAATGTTCGTAAAGTTCTCGATATATCAAATGATGCAGCAACCTATCTCGAACTGTTGCCTTGTGTATTTGCCTAGGTTTAGGATCTGATATATTAAAAGCGATATAACCGCCGTGCTTGTAAGTTTTGTTTTTAAGATCATTAAAAAGATCGAATATGTTATCCATCAGCTTGGCCTGGAATAAAATCACATCTTTTTTGTTTTTCTTGTCGCGCACGAATTCCTGCCATGCCTTGAGCAGTTTTTCTATTGTTATGGTACTATCGTAAGTATGAATAAATTGTTTCATATTTCCGGGACCCCCCCCCGCAGCGCCTTCAGCGCTTTTAAAGACAAAAACAGCCTATTCTCTTTGGTTTAAAATATACAATGATTTTCCAAAGGCGCACCGCTACACCCTAGGTGGAAAGATAGAAGATTATTTCCTCGGCCTTTTGGAAAATATTTTTGTTTCAATATATCTCCCGCCGGAAACTAAAATACCTCGTCTCATCATCGCGATTTCCAAACTCGACGGCATAAAATTCTTTCTGCAGATAGCTTGGGGAAATAAATGCATCCCGAATGAAAAGTATTCTGCTCTATCCGAACACTTGCAGGAAATAGGCAGAATGCTGGGTGGTTGGAAGAAAGGTCTCGAAAAGAAAACTCCTCCACATAAATGAAGGAGAAACTTAATAGTTTCGGGTAGAACACTCGACGCTGAAACTCGGCGTTCCAAGTGTTGTCGTTCGAAAGCGGGTTCACGTTGTTCACATAGGGCTGACCGTCCCCGTCGAGGTTCACGTTGGCAACGAAGAATTGTGCGATGAACCATCTATGGCACTGCCGATCTGAGCATAATTTAATACCAAAGATCGTGCTGTATATTATTTGAGGCGTAGAAGCCTACGAGTTCATCGCACCAACTTTTATGTTTTTTTGTTTTTAAAAAAGAATTCACTCTTTCGCAAGAAAAATTTCCGGCAAAATTCTCAAACTCGTTTTTAAATAATCATGGCTTAGAGCCTTAGCCGTAAGCATTTCCCGATTACATAACCAGTATATCAAAAATATAAAAACAAAGGGTCAAAGAGAAAAAGTTTCAAAGTGGCAAAAGAAAAACCGTCCTCCACGCGATTTTTCCGGTTGAGAACGGTTGTGATTTTTTGCAACGAGTAACCAAGTTACTGTTGCGGGTAGAACACTCGAGGCTGAAACCCGGCGTACCAAGCGGAGTCGTTCGAAAGCGGGCTCACGAAGTTCACATAGGGCTGACCGTCCCCGTCGAGGTTCACGTTGGCAACGAAGCCGCCTTCAAGCTCGAAGAAGTTGCTGTTGGGACCGAGCTTTTCCGTATTTTGCTCGGCGAAAGCCAGCGCCTCCTCCTTGTTTTTCCAACATCGGCGCTTTTCGCCGAGCTCTCCAAACATTTTCTGGAAATTGCCATTTTGAACGAGTTCGAAAATGACAACTTTCACATCGCCATAAGTTATCGTCTCGTCCGCAAACAACCGCCTGAGATAGACCTTCACCCCAGTGGCTCCGTCGACAATTTTTTCGCTACTCACGATTTTACCCAACCTTTCTTTTCATTGAACATTCACCCGTTGCTCACAGGTATATTCCGAATGCCTCGGACAGGTTGCAGAGATTTCTGCCGTTTGTATACCTTTAAATTATACACCCAAAAACCCTCTATGTCAATACCAGAAAAACCCTTATAAATAAAAGCTTAAATCACTCAAGCGCTTTGATGCCTGGCAGAGTGCCATTGGCGAGAAATTCAAGAGTAGCGCCACCGCCAGTAGAGACAGATGAAAATTTATCTTCCATATTCATTTCTGATATCAAAGCTACTGTATCTCCTCCCCCGATAATACTAAGAGCTTTGGAATCTGCGACTAATTTTAATATTTCTTTAGTAGAATTTCCCCCGCCTTCTTCATATTTGCCGAGAGGCCCGTTCCAAAGAATAAACTTTGAATCTTGGATAAGTGATGCCAGATTTTTTACTGTTTCCGAGCCAATATCTAAAATATTTTCCTCTTTACCGACCTCATCCGACTTTTTGTTTATTAAAATTTCACCGGATTTCACTACAACATCAACCGGTAAAATTAACTTTTTATTCTTTAATACTTTTTCAATGCCATAATTCGTGTCGTCCACTAGAGACTTCCCCACTTCGTAGCCGGTGGCCTTTAAAAAATCATTCGCTAAAGCACCGCCGATAAAAACCTGGTCGGCTAGTTCTAAATATTTTTCTATTAAGGGAATTTTGGTGGAAAATTTGGCTCCGCCCAGGATAAATAAAAATGGATGCTCTGGTTTTTGAAAAGCGCGAGATAAATTTTTTACTTCTTCCTCGAGTTGAAGCCCGGCGTAAGAGGGTAAATATTTCGGAATGCCAACGATAGATGCGTGGGGGCGGTGAGAAACGGGAAAAGCATCATTAACATAAATATCGCCCAAGGCGGCTAGTTTTTTAGCAAAACTAGGGTCATTTTTTTCTTCTCCAGGAAATTTTCGCACATTTTCATAAAATTCTATTTTGTCTTTTGGAAACTTAGCTACTTCCCAAAAACGCTTAATAACCGGCTCCAAACTATCACTCCCATCTTTACCCAAATGAGTAATTAAAACAATTTTCGCACCTTTTTCTAATACAAAACTTATCGTGGGTAGGGATTTAATTATCCGAAAATCATCTTCGACTTTTCCATTTTTAATCGGCACGTTAAAATCTACACGCAGAAGCACGGTTTTACCTTCAATATTTTCTATTTGCTTAATACTTCGCATATCTTTATAATCTCCACAAACTTCTTGGCATCCAAGCTGGCGCGGCCAGGCAGGAGCCCGTCCACGCCGCCGTTTTGCAGAAAATCGCCGGCATCTTTTCCACTCACCGAGCCGCCGTAAATAATTCTCCCGCGGGACGCCTCGCGGCCAAATTTGTCCGAGAGAATTTTCTTGAAAAAAATGGCCATCTCCAGAGAATCAGCCGAAGTTGCGTCTTTGCGATTGGGCGTAGTAGAAATCGCCCAGACGGGTTCATAAGCAATAATTATTTTGGAAATAAAAGTTTTTTTAACTCCGGCCAGGCATTCCTCGAGCTGTATTTTGACCAGATTAAAATAATCATGGCTTTCGTCGCGCGCAGTTTCTCCGACACAGAGAATCGGTATCAATCCCGCCGCAAGTACCGCTTTAATTTTTTGATTCACCATTTCATTGGTCTCTCCGAGTGCCCGCCTTTCCGAGTGGCCCAAAATTACATATTTAACGCGGAGGTTATCAAGCATCTCTCCGGAAATTTCTCCAGTGAAAGCCCCCACCTCTTCATAAAAAGCATCCTGGGCCCCAAGTTTTATTTTGCTAGTTCGAATTTTACTCAATTTTTCTAAGTAGACAAACGGCGGACAGATCACAATTTCTGTTTTTTTGCTGGAAGAGGCGCCTTTGGCTAGAACTGAAAACAACTGCTCCGCTTCTTTGAGCGTGGGCGGATTCATTTTCCAATTGCCGATAATTATCTTCTTCATGCTACGAAAAGTATAGCATATTTACTTTGCCTCCTTCCAGCTAGAGATATTATAGCCACCTGATGGGCCGCTTGTAAAATTAACGTTAATTAAGCCAGATTCATAGGTAAGAGTTGCATCATTTGAAATATCCACGGCTCTCGCTATCACTTCTTTCACCGAGGCATGATTGGAAAAACTTATTTTTCCGTACGGAGCAACAAGAATAGTGGTTGTGGCATTATTTGATAGATTAATTGCTGAAGCTGACGTGGAAGTGGTAACTGCCATTAGGTAACTACCGGTAGTTCCTGAACCCGCCAAAGAAGAATCATTTGACATGGAAATAGTTCCGTCAGCAATAATAACTCCACTACCTCCTCCGTAAAAACTGGAAAGCCTGATTTGCGACTCATTTGATAAACTAATATTTCCAATCACCCACAGCGTACCCAAAACTGTGAGAGTTGTGCCGTTATTGCTTAAATTTAAATTGCCGACTACTTTTCGGGGACCAATCGACATAGTATCTCCTCCGGACAAATTAACATTTCCAGTCTGTGTTCCGCCGGTGAGTGCTTCATCTTTCCATGATCGGATTTGTTCATCGGAAATGGGAAAATCAATCATGGCCGGATCTCCCTGCGATGTATTGCAGCTTTTATTGTTCCCGCTGCCTGTTTGACAGTATAAACTGCCGGCAATGTTGGAATTATTTACAGTGTGCGCCCAGGCATTGCCGACCCCGAACTCCCCGATATCCATACCGCTGATTGTGCCAGTGGCTATGGCGGTGCCTGTCACCCGCGCATCGTTTACGCCTGTAACATCATCATTTACATACACGTTCCCATTTATTCTTGCATGATTTGTCATCGTCAATCCGCCATTCCCTATTTGCATTCCGTAATTAAACGAAACACCCTCGCCCGGGATCAACGATACAGAAATCTTGCGTTCATAATTTAAGACATCGCCTAGAGAAGTGATATTTTTGCCACCGCCTGAAACATTGGTAATTGCGGTAGTGACTTGGTTGGAACTTAGAGTAAGACTTTCGCTACTTCCAATTGCCATATTATTTTTAATCCTATAAAAAGCATCCTCGACTCCCGACTCTGCCAAGAAATATGACTGTTTGGATTTTAAATTAATATCGGCATTTCGAAATTCCCGCAGAGTCGGGCCCACCAGCCCGGAAATTATAGCCAGGGAGATAAACAAGAAGAAAATTACGGAGATAAGCATCGCCGCGCCACCATTTTTTTTAATTTTTTTAAAATTATTTTTCATCTTAATAGCTACCTCGAAGCACAATGGTATCATAAAAATCGACTGTGCGACTCAAACTGTCATTCACGGAACGGATCGAAAGAACTATTTTCACCGCTTTTCCTTTAGCAGTCGTTATCTCCGTAAAAGTAAGTCCAGTGACAATTATCTTAGGTGAATTTAAATCTCCGACATTGCTGCCGTCATTCCAAAACTGGATATTGGGACTAACAAATTTAAATTCCACTGTTTTGTCATTATCATCCTCATCTTTAGTATTTAAAATCAAGTTAGTTGGACTGATTGAACTGATACTGTTAGCTTGCCTGATTTCTCGAGACATGCGCTCCATAATATTTGCGCTTTGGTCCAATTCCGCATAAATCGCCGTTTCCCGAAAGGACTTCGCCATCGCTATCATGGCATTGATCACCACCAAGGCGAGAACTGTAAAAAAAGAAATATAAAAAAGTAGTTCGAGAATCGCGTAGCCTTTTTTAAAATTTTTAATTTTCAATTTTATAATTTTCATTATCTTTTAAGAAAAAACATCGGTTAAATAAAATTGTAATGTTTTAGTAACAGTCGTACCGCCTTCCTTCCAAGACACCGTCACAGTAATTAATTTTGTGCCGGCGTCGGATGTCCCGCCCGAAGTTACGATATCTTTGGTTGCATTGTCCCGATTAACGCTCGAAGCGACCGCTGTCCTGGTAAAAATACCGACCGTTTCCGAAGAATTAAGAGCTGTCACATTGCTCCAGGCATTATCCCGAGCAATCCGCGCATTCTCTGCGCCTTCTTCGAGCAAGAAAGCGGCTTGGCTCACATGGAAAGCCTGGCGGGAGACATAAACCGACTTTTGCGCCACCGCCATCGCCGCCAAAATAGAAACAGTAATAATCGAAGAGGCAATCAATACCTCAATCACCATAAACCCGGTAGTGAATTTTTTTTGTAATTTTTCTTTTGGCATTTAATTAACACTCGCTATACCGGTGGCGCTTATATTAATAACTTTGAAATAATTTGGAGTGGAAATGGTTATATTACCGGTCTTACTTGGAATTCCGGAAAGGCGGTTGAAATATATATCAGAACCCCCGCCAGAAAGAGCAATAGTTGAAATGCTCGCGGGCGCTACGATGTTTATAGTTTCGTTATCGGTGGCGTTAGGATTAAAAGCTGTGCTTTTGAAAATTATAACTTTATCAGACTCAAAACGCACTCCGTAGGAAAAAGAATTTAATGACGAAAGAGTCTGGGATCGCGCTTTGTCTATCGAGGACAATACCTCTCCGACGGCGTTTTTCAGCGCCTGATTTTCCCGCATTTTAGAAAATTGCGGCACAACAATCGCCACTAGAAGGCCAAGCACGGCGATAACAATCAATATTTCGATGATGCCGATCCCCCGTTGGTAAAAATTTTTCATTAATTTTATACACTCACATTAATTTCAGTATTCTTTAGCGATTTCATATTTTTAAACATTCGGAGATGTTAGAATTAAGATAAAGTTTTTCAGCATCTTTATTGAGAATATTTAAAATATCACTCGTATCCAGATTCTTTTCTTTGATTGTATTATTACTTATTAAGCGAAAAATAACCTCGTTAATACAAACAAGAAAATAAGGATTGTGATAAGATAATCGATGTCTATTTTTTTGAATAAATCGATAATCCATCGTACTGATCTTTTTTTCTAGTATTAAAAGATTTTTCGTCGTTAGTGTCATATAATTAGATCAAAACTTTCCTTTTTAATCCTCTTGTCAGAAATTATACTTGATGATGTCTCAACAAACCTATAAAAGTACGGATGCAGGCTAGATTCTGGAATATTCTTTACTTCAGGAATGTCTTTTGTTTTTAAGAAAAAACGCTTTTGACTTTTCTTATCTCTTCCTTCAAAATAAACACCAAAAACTGGCTTACTACCACCGGAGTATTTTGTCAAACATCTTGCCACAGCAGATAAAGGAACCTGAACTTTTTGCAATTCAATGCAATCCATGTAAGCAGGATGTTTTTCTGCCAAAGCAAGAATCTCACCTTGTTTTAAAGGAACTTCAGATTTCTCCAGAATGTCAATAATAAGATTGATAAGTTTCATATCTGTAAATAATAATTGTTTAACCAGCGTCGAAATAAATAATGGACCGATTTGTCGGTTTGTTTCTTTTGGTTCGGAACAGCGAGCATATATTGTGTCTAAACCCATCTCATATAATCGTCCCACAAGCCTAGCAATTGTTTGCGGATTTCTTTCAGAAGCCTTTTTGTCTCTTTTTAAATAAGCAACATAAGAATCTTTTATGGGAAACAAATTTAATTTTACTAGATTTTCTATTAACTCCGCATTATCTTTTTTTTTAAATGAACCTTCTATATTTTTCCAAAGTTTTTCATCAAGTTCGCGGATGCCATCGGGGATAGTTGGGTATACCTTAAAAAGATCGTCTAAGGAGCTTCTTTGGTTTGCATAATCAATACTTAATTGGATCCAGGGATTCATATTAAACATTGTATCACTTATTCTAAATATCTTCAAAAACAAGACGGGAATAAGTAATCTATTCTATATTGCCCAAAATTGAATAAAGCGGCGAGATCATCGAAATCGCGAAAAATCCAACTCCGGCGCCGATGACAACCATTAAAACCGGCTCGATAATCGTAGAAAGATTCTTAGTTTTATTTTCAATTTCTCCTTCATAAAACAAAGCGATCTCGAGCAGCATATCCGACAATTTTCCGGTTTCTTCCCCGACTTGGATCATCTCCGACATCATTACCGGGTAAAGCTTATTGTTGTCGGCAAAAGTTTTAGAAAACGGAGCTCCTTTTTCGATTGAGATAGTGGCGTCCGCTAAGACTTTTTTATAATAAATATTTTGCACCACGTCAGTTGTAATTTCCACCGCGCGGATGATTGAAACCCCCGCAAGGAGAAGTGATGACATGGTGCGGGCAGTGCGGGCGGTATTCAATTCTTTGGCTAAAATTCCGATGACTGGAATGCGGATAAGAATGTAATCAATATACTTTGCAGCAAATTTAGCGCGAAAAAGCGAGAACAAGCCAAAGGCTGTTCCAATAATAATCACAAAGGTCAAAATCAAGTGATTCGAGAAAAAATTACCGGCAAAAATCAGAATGCGGGTGGAAAGCGGCAAGGTCACACCGAGCTCTTTAAAAGTTCCGGCCAAAGTCGGCACCACAAAGGCAAACATTAAAACCCCAATAACCACCATGGCCGAGAGAATGATGCCCGGATAAATAAGGGCGCCGCGTATTTTCTTGGTCAGCGAATGGGCTTTCTCTAAATTTATCCCGAGATCCGAAAGCGCTCCCGCGAGATTACCGGACTCCTCGCCTGCCTTTACTATTGATACAAAAAGTTTGGAAAAAACATTTGGGAATTTACCCAGCCCTTCCGAAAGTGTCCCGCCTGAATTTATTTCTTCAGACAGAGAAGTTAAAATAGAATTCAATTTAGAATTTTGGGTCTGCTTTTTCAAAACCGACAGAGCCCGATACAAAGATAGCCCGGCCTTGAGCATTCCGCTTAGATTTTTAGTAAAAATAATCTGTTCATTGACGCTGACTTTCGTAAAAAAATTCTGAAAGAGAGATTTTAAATCCGTAAAAAATTGATTTTTCTCCGCAATAGACAGAGGAAAATCTCCGTGAGATTTTATCTCTTTCGCCAGCGAATAACGGTCGGGAGCGTCCATCGCGCTTTCAAAAATTTCCCCCGTTTTAGATTTTGCCTTATATAAAAAAAGCATATTATTTTTACTCCGAAACCACTCGGAACACTTCTTCGAGAGTCGTCACGCCCAAGACCGCCTGATACACTCCGTCTTCGAGCATCGTCATCATTCCGTCTTTCTTGGCCTGGATCTCGATGTCGTCTTGGGACTTGCCCGCGAGGATCATCTCCTTGATAGCCGAGTTGACATAGAGCACTTCATGCATGCCGATACGATTGGAATATCCGTCTTCAAACTCGCTCGACTTGACTGCTTTATAAAAAGGAATTTTATCCCAGGTGTCTTTGGTGCCGATTAATTTTTCTTCTTTGAACAGTGAAAGCATCCGGTCCAAATCCACAATTTTCGCCAAATTTTTTATTTCCGCCGGCGACAAAAAATATTTTTCCTTATTTGGTGTAAGCCGGCGCACCAATCTCTGGGCGATAATTGTTTTGACCGTCGCCGTAATGAGGAAAGGCTCCACGCCCATGTCTATCAATCGCGGAATAGCTCCTGCGGCGGAATTGGTGTGAATAGTTGAGAGCACCAAGTGTCCGGTAAGGGAAGCATTGACCGCAAGCCCCGCCGTCTCGCCGTCGCGGATCTCGCCCACCATGATGATGTCCGGGTCTTGGCGCAGAAGCGAACGAAGCCCATTGGCAAAAGATAATCCGATTTCCGGCTTGACCTGGGTTTGGTTGACCCGCGGCATCTGATACTCAATCGGATCTTCGACGGTTGAAATATTCACCTCCGGCTTGTTCAAAATATCTAGCATGGTGTAAAGCGTCGTGGTCTTTCCGCTTCCGGTCGGCCCAGTGGCTAGCACCATCCCCGTTTTTTGTTTGAGGGAATTGTGAATTCGCTCCAAAGCTTCGCCATGAAAGCCGAGAGTCTCCAGCGAAAACCCATGCGCATTTTCTTTCAGAATTCTCATCACGGTTTTTTCTCCGAAAAAGGTAGGCAAGGTGGAAACACGGAAGGAAATTTTCTCTCCATCTTGTTCTTTTTTAAATCGACCGTCCTGCGGCAGTCTTTTTTCATCTAGCTTCAAGTTCGAAAGCACTTTGATGCGCGCCGTGATTCCCGCGCCGGCATTTTTGTCCAAGACCATGGCATCGTGTAAAATACCGTCGATCCTGTAACGCACCGTAAGCTCCCGCTCCCCCGGCTCGATATGAATATCCGAGGCATTTTGCAAAATCGCGTGAACAATCAGGGAATCCACGATCTTGACCACCGGCAAATCTTCCGCCATTTCTTTCAGTTCTTTCTCGGACTTTTCGGCTACCTTTTCGCCTGCCTGCGGCTGGTCCTCTTCACTCGCCGCCTTACCGATGGTATTCGATTCTTTTTGGATAATGTTCTGGAATTCGAAAGTCAAACTTTGCCGATATTGCATCAAGACCGCCTTGATCGAAGCGCTATCGGTGAGTCGAGGCAAAATTTTCAGCCCGGAGCGCTTCTTGATGAAATCAATCACCGGCAAATCATCGACGTCAAGCATGGCCACTTCAAGCCCGTGCTCGCTTTTGGTGTAAGCCACAATGTTGTCATTGCGGGCGATCGGCTCCGGAATGAGAGAGAGCACTGAAAAATCAATCTTCTGATTAAGTAAACTGACAAAAGGAATCCCTAAAACAAAAGCCTCCGTTCGTTTCAAATCTGTTTCTGATATTTTTCCTTCACTTAGTAAAATGTTTCCAATCTTTTGCTTCTTTGCCTCGGCCACCTTGATGGCCGAGTCCAGATCTTTTTTGGAAACCAGTCCTCCTTCTAAAATAAATTTCTTGAACTGCTCTTCATCGATTTGCATTTATATATTATAACAAAAAACCAATGCAATTCCCTAATTCTTGCAATATCAGCACATCTTTTGAATATTTTGCTTCCCAAATATATCTCAAAAGGTCTTTTTTCATTTTTTATTATTCACTATTTAACCCCCATCAAATATTTTCTCGGATTTTCGGAGAGATCCACAAAATCATCTACCACCTCGCGCAACTTGCCGGAAGTTGACTGCCCGAAAGAAACGACTTCCACTTGTACCCCCAAATAACTTTGTAAATACTGCACCAGAGGAATAAAATCTCCATCTCCGGATACTATTATCACCGCATCCAGCTTGCTCGCCATTTTCATAACATCCACTGCGAGCCCGACATCCCAATCCGCTTTTTTTGCTCCACCGGCAAAAATTTGCAAATCTTTTGTTTTAGTTTCGATGCCGAGCTTGGTCAAGGCCTCAAAGAAATTCTTCTCGTCGCCGGCTTCGGTGGTGATAACATACGCCACCGCCCGCACTAGCTTTCGCCCCGCCACCGCGTCTTTCAAAACCGTGCCGAAATTTACTCGCGCCTTATATAAATTCCGAGCGCTGTGATATAGATTTTGGGTATCAATAAAAACTCCAACTCTTTGCTCTTTATGTTTTATGACTGTCATGTGTTTATTATAGCAGATATTAAAATTCGTTGCAGGCGTACTTTTTAGAAAGCCTTGCGCAGGCTGACGAGCCGAGCAGTTCGCTGGCGGAGCACCGCCAGATAGATTGCTTTATAAAAAGTATGCCAAGAAAGAATTTTAATATCTAAACCAATTCGATTTTCTTCATGAGGGCGTTGTAACGAGTTTTGCTGGTGCGCTCTAAATATTTCAAATGAGTGCGTCGATCGGCCACCATCTTGATAAGCCCTCGGCGAGAATGATTATCCTTTTTGTGCTTCTTTAAATGTTTCGCCAGCTCATCAATCGCCGCAGAAATCACGGCCACTTGCACCTCTGGGGAACCAGTATCCTTGTCGTGAATCTGATTTTTCTTGATAATTCCTTGCTTTTTCTTGGTTGCTAACATTCCTTGATATTAGCATAAAGTGGGCCAAATTGCAATCCCGAACCAAAGCGTAGCTTGGTACGGGACAGGCCCAGCCGTGTCGCATTAACCCCGCCATGGCGGGGCAAGTATTGTGTTAAAATATGTTTATGGCCTCCCTCAAACAACTCAAAACTCAATTTTTGGAATATGTCGAGATCGAAAAAGGTCGCGCCATTAGAACTGTAGAAAATTATGATCATTACTTAACCGTCTTTCTCGAACAAACAAAAGTTACTGACCCCAGCGAAATCACAGATGCAAAAGTCCGAGATTTTCGCATTTGGCTTAATCGTCAGACAACCGGAAACAATCGCGCAACCGGAGAGACCATAAAAAAGAAAACTCAAAATTATTACATGATCGCCCTGCGAAGTTTTCTTAAATTTCTGGCAAAAAGAAATATCACTTCCCTACCTGCCGATCAAATCGAACTAGCGAAAGTCGGTGAAAGACAAATTGATGTCATTTCGCAGGAAGAATTGAAACGGCTTTTGGATGCTCCCAACAAAGAAAAGAATCCGGAAAGGAAAGCTCGGGATAAAGCCATCATGGAGATGCTTTTTTCCACCGGTCTGCGGGTTTCCGAACTCTGTTCGCTTACCAATGATCTAGATTTGCGTTTAGATGAATTTCCCATTCGCGGCAAAGGAGGTAAAGTGCGGGTAGTTTTCCTCTCCGATGAAGCCAAGGCTGCGGTCAAAGCTTACCTCGCCCTGCGCAAGGATATGTCCGACGCTCTGTTTGTAAAAATCGCTGATGAAATTTCAAAGAAACCGACCGATGAAGGTCTGACTCGCCGGTCAATAGAAAGAATTGTCAAAAGATACGCCACCATCGCCGGTATTTCGAAAAAAGTAACTCCGCACGTGATAAGGCATTGTCTTCATCCAGACACATTAATCTTCTTACCACACACAATAATGTCAGCCAAGGAACTGTTCGAATCATCCTCAAAAAACATCACCGCGGTAGACTTTAAAAAAGGTAAAACTATAAAATCCAAAATTATTCAAAAAACTAATCATCGATTTGTTGACTTGATCAATATTTCAGCCAATGGATATACAATCTCAACCACAAAGGATCACCTATTTTTTACTATTGGGATAAATGGAGTCGAGGAAGTTTTCGCAAAAAATCTAAAGATTGGACAATTCGTGGCTGGCATAAGAAAAGCAAGAATGGATAGTTCCAATAAATCAGAAAGTAAAGATAAGTGGCGTCTTATTGGATATATTTTAGGAGATGGAACTATTAGTGAAAAAAGGAGGGGTGTAATTATCGCGGATAAAAATCTGTCTTTCGTTAATCATTATAAAAACATAATAGTATCTGAATACAAACATCAGCCAACAATAATAAAAAAAAACAGTGTGAATAGTTATCTTTTAAATTTTTATTCAAAATCATTTATAGCATACTTAAGAAAAATTGGTATTACAGAAAAATCGCCATTCCGAAGGGTCCCGAAGTCTCTTTTTTCCCAAAATAAAGCGACGATCGCGCATTTTATAGCCGGCTATTATGATGCTGAAGGAAATGAGGGTTCATCAGTAAAATTTTTCTCCACCAGCAAAATGCTTCTCAAAGATATACAAATGTTGCTACTTACTCTTGGCATTGACTCTCATCTGTACACTAGATCAAGAAGAGTCAGATTGCCTGGTGGAAAATTAATTGATCATGTTATGTATAATTTACAGATATTGCACAAACCAGACCAAGAATTATTTAAGAAAATTATTCCAACTTTAAAAAAAACAACGCCAAACGATATATTTGAAGGAGAAAAAATTCCAGTTAGAGAAATATTGCGAGACATCTATCATTCACTTGATAATAAATGGCATAATTTTGCTCGATATCTTAAAATAGAAGAAGGGATTGACATATATCGATATGTTGGAACTACTACCTCTATTATCCCCACAAAAGAGGTGCTTAAAAAGATTATAAAATACTTACGAGGTGCGCATTGTAAAGATAAGAGGTTAAATTTTTTAGAAAATCTTATTGAAAGTAATAATATACAGTGGCTACGGGTTAATAAAATTAATAAACAAAAATATAAAGGATTGGTCTATGATTTTGCCGTGGATAAATACGAAAACTTAATTACTGATGGCTTTATCTCTCATAATTGCTTCGCGACCGACTTGTTAAGCAACGGTGCTGATATCCGTTCTGTCCAAGCCATGCTCGGCCATGCCAACATCGGCACCACCCAGATCTACACCCATGTGACCGACAAACATCTGCGAGATATACACAAGAAGTTTCATAATAAAAAATTAATATAAAAAATACCTACTGAATGTACCAATATATCTTTGCTGCAATAGCCCAAGTAAAAGGTTTCAAAAACATAATCAACAAAAGAACTGCCAAAGTAATGGCTGGTTTGTTCTTTTCTTTAATAGCTAAAATCAGTGCGTAAATAACTATAACAGATTCAATTATAGCCAACATATCGTCAACGAATTGTATCGATGCTATCGGTATAATAAGAAAAAAATTTGAAATATAATACAAAACTGCAATTCCAAGACTGGTAATAGATAAATTAATGCTTGTTAAATATTTTGTCATATACCCCAATCATAACACAAAATGAAAACCGCTCCTTGATGGATTGGTTTCCAATGTGAGCGGTTGATATAAACTTTGGTTCCCGTATAGTCTAAAAAACAAAGCAGTGTTATAATTCACCCATGGATCCCGTACGAAATCTTGCTAAAAAAGTTTCGTATAAGGGATGGGTCAATTTATCAATTTAATGAAATTTCGTACGGGATGGATTATCACGCACACAAAGATCATTTTAATAAAGCTTATGCAACTGGCACCGATATCTGGACGCCTTTAACCATACCGCTCCGGGGAACCAAACTCATAAAAAAACTTCCAGCCGGGGCTTCGATCTTGGATGTCGGGAGCGGCCGCGGCCTTTTTGCCAAACAATTAGCCGACATGGGCTTCAAGGTGATCGGCATTGATTTTGAAGACCAGATCGTGTCCAAGGTCAACGGAGAAATAAAACATTGGGGGCTGGAGGGTAAATTGAAATTTGTCACCGCCGACGCTTTGAAGTTACCTTTTGTGGACAACAGCTTCGATGGCGTCTGCGCTTTTGGGCTGATGGAGAGTCTGCACAAGAAAGACTGGCCGAAATATGCTGACGAAATTAGACGAGTGCTAAAGCCCGGAGGATTTTATTTGAATATGTCCTTCTCGCGCAAAACAATAAATTTTATAAATTTCTCCCCGATAGCTTCACCGGATGGCGAACTAGAAAAACACGGTATTCACTATCATTTTTTTGAGGACAAAGAAATGGCGCAGATTTTTGATAAAAAATTAACATTAATTTCGCAAGAAATTGAATTCATAAAAAAACCAGTGGAATTAGGCTTATTGGAATCGCTTTTTCAGAAACCTAAATAAAATAATCGGATGAAAATCATCAGTTGGAATGTAAACGGCATACGGGCAGTGCATAAAAAGGGACTTTTTGTGCCGTTTGTCGAAAAATATCAGCCGGATATTTTGTGTCTGCCGGAAACCAAGGCCGAACAACACCAGTCACCTATCGATTTACCGGATTACGAAGAATATTGGAACTCCGCCGTCAAAAAAGGATATTCCGGCACTGCCATTTTTACCAAAACAAAACCGCTTTCTATTGTTCTTGGTTTGCCAGAGAAAATCTCGGAAAAATTTGGTCTTGTAGCTGATACTTATGGTGATCCTAGGACTGAAGGCCGGGTCATTACTGCCGAATTTAAAGATTTTTATGTTGTTACCGTCTACACACCCAATGCCAAAGATGATTTGAGCCGTATCCCTTTGCGCCACAAGCAATGGGACCCCGCCTTTCTTGCCTATGTAAAGGAATTAGAAAACCCTTCGACTTCGCTCAGGGCAGGAAAGCCCGTTATCTTCTGTGGAGACCTAAATGTGGCCCATACGCCAGACGATCTGGCACGACCGAAAGAAAATGAAGGACTAAAAGGGTTTACCAAAGAAGAACGCGAGGGCATCCAACAAATGATTGATGCTGGTTTTGTGGACACTTTTCGAATTTTCACTAAAGGTCCGGGACATTACACTTGGTGGAGCCATTTCGCCAATGCCCGAGCGCGAAACATTGGCTGGAGAATTGATTACATTTTTGTGAGCGCCGGACTGGCGAAAAAAGTAAAAAAAGCAGAGATCCTGTCCGAAGTTCTCGGCTCCGACCACTGCCCAGTATTGGTTGAAATTTAATACGATTTAAAATGGATTTGTCCCCGGGAGTTGGACATCTTGCGATAAAAATTGAAATCTGGGTTTATGTTCTTCGAGTTAAACACTATTTGATCCATCCCTTCCCAGAGCAAAAACCACGCTGCCGGCTCTAAGAAAACAACCAAAAATGACAAGAATAAATCGTCTGCAGGATCTTTAAAAATAATCAATGTAGCCGCTATCATAGAAATAATACCTAGAAATACCATAGTTAAACCAAGTTTCATAACTCGTCTTTTTTCTTTCGAGAGTAAATGATAATGCCTTTTAAAGTGTGTTGTTAGGCGTTCCTTAATTACTTCCTCTTCAGCCTCATTGCGATCTTTTTCCGGAATGTGCAACATAAGCTCTATTCCACTTCCATCTTTATCACTCGCCGCCCGTTTAATCTCATCAAGGAAATCAATTGAAAGCGCGCGTTCTCTATATGGACGTATATCAAAGTCGGAAAAAATGTCGCTATATTGTTCAAGCCTCAAGTAAATCTCTGGTGTTTCCGTGATAGAAGATTGCTGTTTCATCTTACAATAATACAATATTTCTAAAAAAATTGAAAGTTTATGTCTTAGGTGTATAATTTGTTTGTGGAAAATAAAACCTGTCAAAACTGTAAGAAGAAATTTGAAATCGAGCAAGAAGACTTAAATTTTTACGAAAAGATTAAAGTTCCAGCGCCATCTTTCTGCCCGGACTGCCGGGCGCAAAGGAGATTTATTTGGCGCAATGAACGTAATCTTTACAAACGCCCCTGTGATTTATGCAAGAAAGATTTTATTTTTATTTATGACAAGGATACTCCTTTCCCTGTCTATTGTCGCGAATGTTATTTATCCGACAAGTGGGATCCCAAATCATTTGGTTTCAAATACGATAGATCTGCTCCTTTTTTCACTCAAATAAAAAAACTACTTGATACAGTGCCACGAATGGGAATATGGACTGTCGGCTGTAAAAATTCGGAATATACCAATCAGTCTTATTTTAATAAAAATGCGTATCTTTCTTTTGCTTTGCGCGACTGCGAAGATGTAGCCTACCTGCAATATGCCAAAAATTGCAGGCAAACCTTGGATAGTTCTTATGTTCTCGATTCGGAACAGTGCTACGAAACAATAAATGCTGGTAAAAATTACAATAGTTCGTATCTGCAAGAGTGCGTTGGCATGGTTGATTCAAATTACGCATTTGCCTGCCGCAACTGCGAGAATGTTTTTGGGGTTGTAAATTTGCGTTCTGGAAAAAATATTTTCTTCGGAGAACAACTCTCAAAAGAAGCATATCTTGCGAAGATTGATAACCTGAAACTCGACCAGAGAAGCGTTCGGGATAAAATCGATAAGAAATTTAATGAAATAAAATCAAAATCAATCGTCAAAAATACAGAACAGATAAAATGTGTAAATTGCGTAGGCGATCATTTGGAAAATTCCAAAGATTGCTACTATGTTTTTGACGGATGGGACTTAGAGAAAGCCAGATATAGCTCTTGGGTATTTGGAAGCAAGGATATCTCCGACTGCTTCGGCATGGGCGGTAGCGAGCTCATCTACGAGGCCATCAGCCCCGAAGACATTCGCAATTGTAAATTTGTTTTTCTGACTGACTCTTCCCATGACTGCGAATATACCGCTTTTTGCCAAAGCTCGTCCAATTTGTTTGGTTGCGTCGGTGTTCGAAGCGGAGAATATATGATTCTCAATAGGGCATACAGTAAAGAAGAGTACCAAAATCTAACGGAACAAATTAAAAAAGATATGTCTGACTTGCCATATGTTGACGCCAGAGAAATTATTTATAAATATGGAGAATTTTTCCCAAATGAATTATGTTCTACTTCTTACAACGAAAGCATAGCCGGAAAATATTATCCCCTAACAGACAAGGAGGCGCGGGGCCTCGGATTCAAATGGAAAAAAGACATTCATCGGTCCTATACGCCGACTCTTATCCCAGTAAATGTCCCGAATTCAATAAATGATGTTCCGGACACAATTACTAATGAAATTATCGCTTGCTTTGATAATGGAAAATGCAGACATCAATGCACTACCGCTTTTCGCATAACCAAAGAAGAACTGATTTTTTATAAAAAACACAGTATCCCCTTGCCAATCCTTTGCCCTAATTGCCGCCATGGCAAGCGCATGGAATCCCGCAATCCCCAAAAACTTTGGAATCGTAACTGCGCCAAATGTGGAAAAGAAATAATGTCTTCCTACTCCCCCGATCGTCCCGAAACAGTTTACTGCGAGACTTGCTATCAGCGAGAGGTATACTAATTTAGCAATAGTACGCGACCGCTTCTTATTGCTGAAATCTAATTTATTCTTACTCCATGCTTTTGGTGCAGTTTGGCAATTTCTTCTTCTTCGAGCTCTTCTTTTTTTTCTTTTCCTTTGTCACCGAGAGCTTTGAGTTCTTTATCGCCGAGCAGATTTAGAGATTCAACCAATTTAGACAATTCTTCTACGGTGTTTCTATTGGGAGTGTTCAATACTTCTTCCAGTAAGGCACTCAAAATCCACCCCATTCGAGGTCCCGGCTTGATCCCAAGCTCTTTAATCATAAATTCCCCATCAATTTTTAACTGCCCGACAGAAATCGGGTCTCGCAAGGCCTCTTCGATCATGGCAAAATATTTTCGCAAGCGGTACGGCGCTTCTTTTTTCTTCATTCCGACTCGATCGCACTCACGCACATTCATCAAGGCCCAGATATTTTCTTGACCAACTTTTACAATAATTCTTCGTACCGCAGAGAGCGTGATCAATTCAGTATCCGAGAAGAACATATGGTTGCGAACCAATTTTTCCACCAATTCAATTTCTTTTTTGGGAAATTTTAACCGCTCCATTATTTTTCTCGCCATTCGCGCGCCAACTACTTCATGCCCGTAGAAAGTGTATTTCTTCTTGGTTGAGATGGATGCCTGCCCCGACAAAAATTCTATGCGTCGTGGGTCCCCTGTCCTCTTGTCTCCGAGGGCGAAGGCGCCAGAATTTTTCGTCGGGGAAGGCGTTGCTAATCGTCTAGTCTTTGACTTACCAATATCGTGAAAAAGTGCTGCCAGCCTTATTTCTAAAGACCAATTCTTGTCGGCGGCATGCTGGAGGGCATGCAGTAAATGATCCCAAACGTCATAAATATGCTCTCCTAATTGTTCGCAACCTATCCCCTCCTCTAATTCTGGAATAATATTTTTCAACAAGCCAAATTTCTGAAGCATCACCAACCCAGAAGAAGGATTGGCACTAGTTATTATTTTTTCAAACTCATCCCGGATTCTTTCAAAGGATATTTTTTTTATTAAATCTGCATTTTTTAAAATACTTTCAGTTGTTTCATATGACACAAAAAAATCAAGTTGGCAAGCAAAGCGTACTGCTCGCAACATTCGAAGCGCATCTTCCCGAAAACGATCTTCGGGCTTCCCTACTATCCTTAATGTTTTAGATTCTATGTCCTTTATACCTCCAAACATGTCCGTTAGGTGTCCTTTAGGGTTTAAAACCATGGCGTTTATGGAAAAGTCACGTCTCTGAAGATCATCTTCGAGTTTATTACTAAATTTTACCTCATCGGGATGTCTAAGATCGCTATATTTTGCCTCAATTCTGTAAGGAGTCACTTCAATTATCTTGTATTTCGACGTTTCACGAATAACGTTATTCAAATTTGTTTCTTGTGAAACATTATTGTCTTGTGTTTCATATGGAACACATACTGCTACTGTTCCAAAGGTATTTTCATATACGGTCTTCTCAAAAAGTTCCATTATTTGTTCTGGTTTAGCATTAGTTGTCACATCCCAGTCTTTGGGTTCCCTGCCCATCACTAGATCTCTAACACATCCACCAACCAAATATGCCTCAAAACCAGCTTTTTCGAGCGCGTCAGTTACATGTGAAACTTCTTTAGGGATTTTTGATATTAAATTTTTGAGTGCATCCTTCATATTATCCTTATTTTTGTGCGCTCGGAGGGAATCGAACCCACAACCCCTTGTTCCGAAGACAAGTGCTCTATCCGTTGAGCTACGAGCGCATTATTACTTTTTAACCACTTAAATTGTTTAGCCGTTTTCCTCCTATGACAATTAGCACATCTAACTTCACACTTATTAATTTCGTCTATGATTTTTTCTAATTTATAGCGATGTTTCATCAGATAAGAAACCGCCTTAAATTTTGGGACTTTCCCCATATGATCAAATTCCAAAACTGTTATATCAGACTCTCCACAATCTATGCAAGGATGTTTTAAAAAATAATCTTTAAGATACTCAAGCAATTCTAACTCTAGTTTGGTATTTCTTTTCCTTGCTTTTTTCAAATAATAACTCTTGTTCTTATTATAATGATTTTTTACAAATAACCTAGTGCATTCTTTACATTGACCTTGCCGCAATCCTAAAGACTTTATTTTGAAGTTAAATTCATTAGCTGGTTTTTCTTTCTTACATTTAGTACATTTTTTCATTACACTAATTGTAACACAATAAACTTCGGAAAACAATTAAATTCCGAAGTAAATATTGCATAACTTCCAATAAAATACTATAATGAAAATGTAAAAAATAATTTTGATTTTTTTGAATCGTATACTAATTTGCGGCCATGGTTTAATGGCTATAACACGACCTTGCCAAGGTTGAGATAGGAGTTCGATTCTCCTTGGCCGCACAAAATAATGTCCTTTAGTGAAACCTTTATTACATAAAGCTTTTGTTAAAAACTGTGGATAACTATGTTAGTAATGTTCATAAAGGACATAGTGGAAGATTGTCTTTTAAAACAATTTTATTCAAAATATGTTGATAAATAAGGATATTTATATAAAAGACACAAAATTTAATAAAAACGTTTCATGTGAAACATATTTAGAATGTTATTCGTGAAACTCACAATGCCATGCCAAAAGTTTTCACTTCAGAAAAACAAAAAATAGGAGAGATAGGCGAAAATGTAGCAGTAAAGTTTCTTGTGAAACACGGCTTTTTAATAAGAGAAAGAAATTACACAAAAAAATGGGGTGAAATAGATATTGTCGCTGAAAAAGATAACAAGATATATTTTATTGAAGTAAAAAGTGTTTCTCGGGAGACATTGGAGAATGTTAATCGTGAAACCTTAGATCAATATCATCCCGAGGACAATATGCATCCATGGAAACTAAAAAGGCTAGCTCGAGCGATTCAAACTTATATTTTGTCGAAACATCTGGATGAAGAATGGCAAGTAGATCTACTAGTGGTGTTTTTGAGTTTAAAGGACAGAAGCGCAAAAATAAAAGTAGTAAAAGATATAATTTTATGACCCGTTCGACAGGCTCAGGGTCATGGTGAATAAAATAGAACCATGATATATTAGATTGGTCTAAAGTAAAGCGGGCTGTAGTATATCGGTTGTACAAGTGCTTTGGGAGCATTTAGGCTGGGTTCGACTCCCAGCAGCCCGAATGATGCGAGGCGGGATTAGTTTAATGGTAAAATTTCTGTTTTCCAAACAGATGTTGGGAGTTCGATTCTCCCATCCCGCACATGACAACAGCATATTTATACACATTCATAAGCGTTCTGGTGGTAAGTTTGATTTCATTTGTGGGGATTTTTACTCTGAGCTTAAGAGAAGAGATCCTGAAAAAATACATTTTTTTGCTTATAAGTTTAGCGGTAGGAGCTCTTCTCGGAGACGCTTTCATCCATATAATACCCGAAGCCATAGCAGAGTCGGCAAACACAACCCTGACTAGTATTTTGGTGATTGGCGGCATTCTTTTCTTTTTTATTGTGGAAAAATTTCTACACTGGCACCATCATGAAGATGATACAGCACAAAATCACCTTCATCCGATGGGTAAATTAATTTTATTTTCTGACGGAGTGCACAACTTTATGGACGGAATAATTATTGGAGCAAGTTTTTTGGTAAGCGTGCCAATAGGAATAGCTACCACCCTAGCGGTACTTTTACACGAAATCCCGCAAGAGATAGGGGACTTTGCAGTGCTTATACATTCTGGATACACAAAAGCCCGCGCGCTATGGCTTAATTTTTTATCTGCCTTAGCCGCGGTCCTTGGTGCTATCATATTTTTTGCCTTAGGCAACATAGCTGAAACTTCAACCTCTTGGTTTTTGCCAATTGCCGCTGGAGGATTTATCTATGTTGCCGTGGCAGACTTGATACCTGAACTTCATAAAACAAAAGAAATAAAATATTCTCTGTTGCAAATAGTGGCAGTCGTGGTTGGTGTTAGCGTGATGGTCGCTTTAACTTATTTGGAGTAAATTATAAAGGATTTTTGCCTCCCAACACTTCAACATGTGCATGATCTCCCCGAGAACGACCGGTGTTCCCAACACGACCAATCATTTCTCCTTGGGAAACTTGCGCACCGGGAGTAGTTCCTAGTTTAGACATGTGAGCATAGAGAGTTTTTGTACCGTTGGGGTGCTGAATTACAACATAATTTCCGAAACCACCATTATAACCATTTCTAGCAATAACAACCGTCCCGGAAGCAGCCGCAAGAATCGGAGTCCCTTTCGGCGCAGCCAAATCCACTCCGTTGTGCGCTTTGGTAATTCCTCTAGTTCTCCTAGCTCCTGGAACTGGATTTACAAAGTATCCTGGAGCTACGGTGTAAATTTGAGACCCGCCGCGCGTTACGCTCGGATTTACCGATCTTGGAGCATTTTCACTTAGCATTTCCGCCCCAGGAATTATCAATCTTTCACCAACAACAAGCTTTGTATTTGCATCAATATTATTAGCATCTAAAATATCTTCCAGATCAACTTTATATTTAATGGCTATTCCATTCAAAGTTTCACCTTTTGCGACAGGATGTTCCACCGCATCAAAAGGCAAAATTAGTAATGTGTCACCTTCTTTTAACTTGTCTCCTTTATTCATATCGTTAGCGGACAAAATGGTATCTACCGAAACTCCAAACATCTCGGCAATACTAGACAAAGTGTCACCCTTTCTTATTACATACACACTAGTTTCTAGAGAAGAGGTATCAGGAACGTCCCTGCCGCCTGATACGCCCATTGGTCCGGTCGCCGGAAGCATAGCGGTATCAGAAACAATATTTATGTTGGCACTTGGATCTATTTGATCTTTGTTATCCCCCTTTTTATCGTTTTTATTTTCCAGAATGGAGGCGGAAGAAACATTGGCCCGAAGAAGATCCATGGTTTGCGAATTGAGCTGGAGGTTTTTACTGGATTGAGCCGAATCTAAGTTTACCTGCGCATTAGCATCCGGGCCCAAAAAAATAGAAGAGGGGAATCCGGCTTCCGCCTGGGTAGATATAGCTAACAACCAAAAAAGTCCTAAAAATAAGGGCAAAAATGGGGCGGAGATTAAAATTTTGAGTTTAGGTTTTATAAAAACAAACGAAATACCGAGAGATTGCCTTTCCGACCCCAATTATGCATTGAAAAATAAGGGTAGAATTACAGGACGACCAAATAGTACTGCAAACAAAAGGTTCTCACGATGGTTACTATCATCTCTAGCGTTCGGTCAACTTGCACCATACCTCTCTTCAGAGCTATGGTTCATAGAGTAGTCCAAAAAGAGGTAAAAGTCAACCAAGGTCAATAGGGGTGTGGATAACTGATTTTGGGCCAAAATTGGACAAAATATTTGTATGCTAACATGGGTAAATGGAAAATCATCTCAAAGAGCTAAATACAGCGCAAAAAGAAGCCGCGGTTCATGTGCATGGTCCACTTTTGATCGTTGCCGGAGCAGGCGCGGGGAAAACCAAGACGATAACGCATCGAATAGTGAATCTGATAAAGCAAGGAGTCGCTCCGGAGCGCATTTTAGCCGTTACCTTTACTAATAAAGCGGCCAAGGAAATGCGCGAAAGAATAATTTATGAAATAGAAAAAAATGTCAAAGAAATTATTTCGGGTCAAAATAGCATTCCATTTGTCAGTACTTTTCATTCGCTCGGAGTTTGTATTATAAAAGAGAATGCAAGACTTTTGGGGCTGACGAAGTATTTCACGATTCTCGACGAACGTGACGCGACAACCCTCATCAAAGAGATCCAAAAAGAACTCGGCATAGACCCAAAGCAATATGATCCAAAGAAAATAAAAAATATTATCTCGCGAGAAAAAGGAAAATTCGTGCATTTAGCAGATTATTCTGAACGAGAAAAGGGGGTGTACGGCGAGATAGTGACGCAAGTTTGGAATTTGTATGAAAAGAAAAAATTGAAAGAAAATTCGCTGGATTTTGACGATCTGCTACTCAAATCGACAAAGTTACTAAAAGAAAACGAAGAAATTCGGAAAATTTATCAAGAAAGATGGGAATATATCCACATCGATGAATATCAGGACACCAATGAGGTGCAGTATTTGATGTCGAAAATGCTCGTTGAGAATAATAAGAATATTTGCGTGGTCGGAGATGCGGACCAAAATATATACTCTTGGCGCGGGGCAAATTTAAAGAACATTTTGAGTTTTAAAAAAGATTATCCGGAAGCGAAAGTGATACTCCTGGAGGAAAATTATCGATCCACCAAAAATATTCTGGAGGCGGCGAATGTAGTAATCAAAAAAAATAAATATCGGCCGGATAAAAACCTATTTACAAAAAATGTAACGGGTGAAAAAATCGGCCTATATGAAGCGCTGGATGAAAATGATGAGGCTGATTTTGTGGCCACAAAAATTTTGGAGATCTGCGATACTGGAAAAAATGTTTTCGAGCGAACCCTTGGAAGCAGAAATGTGCTGGGAGCACATTTTCTGAACGGCGACGGACAGAGAAAATTTTCAGCAGAAAATTTTCGTGGTGAGTCCGAAAGCATTTTTTCCGGTATCGCTATTCTCTATCGCGCCAACTTTCAATCCCGGGCGCTGGAAGAAGCTATGCTTCGGTATAATATTCCATACCAGGTTTTGGGTGTAAAATTTTTTGAAAGAAAAGAAATAAAAGACACATTGGCCTATCTGCGCGCCGCTTTAAACCCTCAAAGTCTGTCGGATATAAAACGAATAATTAATTTTCCAGCGCGAGACATCGGCAAAGTTACTTTGCTTAAAATTTTTGCCAATGATATGGAAAACTTACCGATAAAAATGAAAATTAAGATTAATAATTTTTACAAAACACTGGAAGCCATAAAAGAAAAAATCTCTAATTCCAAAATCAGCGAAGTGATAAAATTCGTGGTAAAAAAATCCGGGATTGAAGCAGAACTCGGCAGTGACGGCGAAGAAGGCATCGAAAGATTGGAAAACATAAAAGAGCTGGCCACATTGGCGCTCAAGTATGACAGTCTCGAGGGTAGCCAGGGCACTGAAAAGCTGCTAGAAGATGCATCGCTCGCCTCTGATCAAGATAGTTTGATGATTACAAATGAAAGAAAAAAAGAAATGAATGCAGTTAAGCTAATGACCATGCACGCCTCAAAAGGGCTTGAGTTTAAGTATGTTTTTATCACAGGTCTAGAAGACAGACTTTTCCCGCATGAGAAAAGCAGTGAAACAATAGATATGGATAGCGAGGAAGAGCGCCGGCTTTTTTATGTGGCTGTGACTCGGGCCAAAGAGAAATTATTTTTGTCGTTCGCAAATTTTCGCACAATTTTCGGATCCCGGCAGATCAACGCTCCGTCCGAATTCATTTCTGATATTCCGGCAGATTTATTGGAAAAGGAAGGTAAAACAGACATAATAAAAACAATTTATATATAAATATATTATGTTACACAGAGCTAAAAAACATTTGGGGCTACAAAACAAATATGTTTTCGCCCGAGCCAAAAAGGCTTTAGGGCAAAATTTTTTAAAATCGGAAGAGGCTCTCTGGCAAATTATTGAAGCGGAGGAGATAAAACCTGGCGAGATAATTTTAGAGATAGGTCCGGGCAGGGGAGCGCTCACAAATAAGTTGCTAGAGACTAGGTGCGAGGTTCTAGCGATAGAGAAAGACAGGGAACTTTATGAATTTTTAAAAATAAAATTTGAAAAAGAAATTTCATCGGGACAACTAAATTTAGTTCATGGTGACATATTGGAATTTGAAATTACGAATTACGAATTACGCAATTACAAAGTAATTGCGAATATTCCTTACAACATAACCGGCGCGATACTTAAAAAATTCTTAACGGGAAAAAACCAACCAAAGGGTATGGTGCTCATGGTTCAGCGCGAAGTCGCGACAAGAATTTTGGCCAAAAACGGCAAAGAAAGCATCCTCTCCATTTCTGTCAAAGCATACGGGGAGCCGAAAATGATCGCCAAGGTGGACAAAAGATATTTCTCGCCAGTACCCAAGGTAAATTCGGCCATAATAGCCATAAAAAATATTTCCCGCAAAGTTTTCGAAGATAATAAAATAGACGAGACTAAATTTTGGCAAATAGTAAAAACCGGCTTCGCCCATAAGCGAAAAAAGCTCTCTGGCAACTTAAAAAATGTTATTTCGGCAGAAAAACTCGAAAGAAAGCAACTTCAAGACAAAAGAGCGGAGGATTTAACACTGGAAGACTGGATTGTCTTGGCTTCTAGAGAGGAGACGAACCGACCATTGGGAGAATAGTGCCTTGGGTTGTTATATTAACAGGACCATAAGAACAGTTACCACCTGGTACATATAATCCAAGTAGATTAGTGGTAAAGGGTATATTGTAGCTTGCAAAACCCTGAGTGCCCGGAATATAACTCAAAAGCACTACGTTCGTCGGAGGCAGAGGAGTTATTTCCAACATCCAACTTCCGGCACAAGGAGTAGCGGCTAGTAATTTGCCACCGAACCCTATACCTGCCCCAGTTGCAGCTTGAGCTACAGAAGAAGTAATATCTAAAAAGGAAAGGGGTTTTTTAATCATGCGATCAAAAATGCTAGGGTGTGGAGGAGTGTTATTTGATTTAATGCCTAATTGTTGACTTTCATTTACAAGCAACTTTTCAAATTCTTTATTGTAATCAATCTTGCTCTCAGTAATTGTTTTTCGGAGAATATTTGCTATAACCGCCAATTCTTGTTCACTCTTTCCATTTTTTCTATTTACTTCTACAACGGTAGATATAAAATGATCTAAATCCACAGGATTAAGACTAGCATTTGTTGAGTTATTTGTAATTTTCGGCATAGGCATGGGTTTCAACCCTTGATGATTGATAACCGACGGATAAATACCATTATTTGCCAAAAAACTATTAAGTATCAGCCTAGAAATAGGGCCGACTATTCCATCAGGCGTTAATCTATTATTTGTTTGGAAAACCTTAACTGCAGCATTGGTCAAAGGACCAAAACTGCCGTCGGTAGCTACCCCAACTTTTCCCTGAAGACATCGAACTTCAGCCCCTTTAGAACCCATCCTTAATACAGTAGTGATATTGCAGTCTGAATAAGTTCCCGCCGCTAAAACTTTTATAGGAGTCTGTGGATAAAATAATAAAATAATAAAAATAAATAAGAAAAATGACCTCATGAAGGGAATTATACACAAGAAAAGCTTTAAAAACTAGTTTCCTTTATAGGAAAGGTGTATAATTATTCCATAATCAAAAATATTTGGTTAAAAAATAAAAAGATACTTCTGATCGCTTTTGCGATTGCGTTTGTTGTTGCGCTTTTTTTTGTAAAAAATAAAACCACATTCAAAAATTCTCTCGACTCCTCGTCCAAAAGCCAAGAAAATGGACTAGCTTACAACAGTGCGACTCTCGAAGATTTGGTAAACAAAGATACCGATGGCGACGGCATCCTAGACTGGGAAGAAGGCTTGTATGGACTGGACCCTACCAAGAAAGAAACCACCCCCGGGGTATCTGACCAGAACGCTATAAGCAAACTCAAAGCAGAACAAAGAGCTAATGCTAAAATAAATGAAAATGGAGAAAACGAGGACCCGGAAAATTTGACAGAAACTGATAAATTTTCCAGAGAACTTTTCGCGACCATCGCCGCTGGAAACCAAAATGGAATGGTGGATCAAACCGCTATAGAAACTTTGGGCACAACCTTGGCCGAAAGAATCAAAAACCCAATTGTTAGAAAAGTGTTCTCACTTTCCGATCTAAAAATATCAAATGAAAATAATGCTCAAGCTTTTATAGATTATAACTATGCTTTAAATAATATTTACAAAAAATATCCAATGAACTATGCCGTGCCTGACATATTGCAAAAATTTATGGCTGACGAAAACAACGTTAATACGAGCGAACTAGAAAAACTTGGCCCGATCATAGAACAAACAAATAAAATAATAGACGCCATGACAAAAATAAACGTACCGAGGCCTATCTCAGATCCGCATTTAAGTGTTATAAACACTCTAGAGCGGGTAGTGGAAAATATAAGTGACATTAAGTTCTATGATACAGACGCCATACCAGCAATAGGCGCGATAAACCAATACGGGAAAAATTCTACGGACCTGGGATTGGCTAGTAATATGCTTACCGAAGCAATAAAACAAAAGTTAAATAACTAAAATACAAAAATATGGTAACAAAAAATAAAATAATTCAAAAATTTATCCCTTGTCTTTTGATTATTTCTATACTGACACCTGCTATTTTTTCGTCTTTTGGGGTAAAAAAGGCAGAAGCGCAAGAAACTGCGCCGATCGGCGTGCCGGTTAATGATTTCCCAGCTCAAATATATCTCAAGATAATAACAACTAATACCACAACAAGTTCTATTATTGACAATAAAAGTTGGATGCAAAAACTTCTGGAACAATTGCTTAAATTAGCTGCCAAGAGACTCTTAGCACAGATGACCCAAGCCACAATCAACTGGATAAACTCCGGTTTTCATGGGTCGCCGCTATTTCTGGAAAATCCAGAATCCTTCTTTCGAGACATAGCCAAGTCGCAAGTTAAAAATTTAGTGGATATGATCGGCTACGATACTTTTCGATTTCCCTTCGGCAAAGAAGTCGCATTACAAGTAATAGACAGTTACAAAAGCCAGCTCGAAATCAACGCGCAATATACTTTAAGCAAAGTGATCAATGACCCCGACCTCTTGGTCCAATACCGAAATGATTTTAATATCGGGGGTTGGAATGGATTCCTCATTAACACCCAGTATCCGCAAAATAATTATTTAGGGTTCAACATGCTCATTCAGCAAAACCTGGCAAGTCGCCTGGAGGGGACGATTATGACTCCTGCCCAAATGGTAAAAGATAAACTTCAGCAAGGATTGGGATTTCTTTCTCCGCAAACCTGCCCCAGCAATCCAAAATACAACAATGGCGCAAATGAATTTTTGAGGCCGAGTTACAAACCTCTTCCTTTTGATACGGAAAAATATCCGGGAGCTAGCGGATCTTTGCAATGGGAAAGAGAAAATAATGCGGCTAGGGCAGAATGGACAAAAAACAACACTTGCCCCGGGGGTCTAGTCTCGACTACTCCCGGCTCGGTAGCGGCCAATCAAGTATTCAACGCGCTCAACGTTCCATTCCTTACCACTGCGCTCGACGGAGCTTTAGGTAACAGCCTGGCAGCTATTTTTGACGCGCTTATCAATAAACTTTTGGATACGGGTTTGAGCGCGCTCGCAAGCACCGTCAGCCCCGCGCCTCCTGCAGACAACTGGAGCTACAATGGCCAAACTCTAAGTAGTGGAACATCGACCTATGGTGCACCTGCTCCGTTAAGCATTCCACAAAATGTTTCAGCTAGAATTGACGAGACGACTCGAACAATTATTTCCGGCGGTACACAGCCTTATAGCATTCTAATTCCACCAGACAACAGAGTGGCAAAAGCGGAAATTTCTGTCTCTGGATTGTCTGGACCGACTCTTTCTATTACTGGCGTAGCTCCAGGAAGTACCCAAGTCAAAGTTCGAGACTCGTCAACTTCCTGCCCAGAGCAAAATCTGTCGACACAATGCACTGCCATAGTTAATATAGCGATAAATGCTATCGGGGTTTTAGCAGTCACTCCGGCAAGCGTTGTAACTATCGCCGACAACCCAATCACCACCACCATATCTGGCGGGGAAAAACCTTATTCCATATTAACAAACCCAGATCAATCCGTTGCGGTGACGGGCCTAGCTGGCGAAAACTTAATTGTAACTGGTGTCGCGCCTGGATCAACTTTTATTGAAATAAAAGATTCATCAACACCTGCCAAAACTGTCAGAGTGAACGCCATTATCTCGACAACAGAACGCGGAGCCTTAAACATACCGCAAAATATTTCAGTAATCACCGGTACAATTGTCAACTCTCTGCCCATCACAGGCGGCACAGCTCCTTATAAAATCGTAACAACATTCAACCCCGAAATAGCAACGGCTCAGATTCTCGGACCAAATTTCGACACTCTTACAATCACTGGCAAGAAGCAAGGGGAGACCCAAGTCATGGTCAAAGATTCATCCCTGGCCACCAAATTCGATAACACTAGCATTATCGTCACCGATCCTTTGGTCGTAAGTCTATCGAATTATACAACCAGAATTTGCGGCCTTTACAGTACTTACAATTATTGTTTTAGAGACCTAACTATCACCGGCGGAATGGGAAATTATAGCATCCAAACGGAGCCTGATTCCAGAATCGCCACTGCTCAAATAATCAACAGAAAAACTCTCCGAATCACCAATTATAGGACAGCCGGCATAACTTCGGTACTAGTCAAAGATGCATCGATCGCGCATCCGCAGACCTTCCTGGTTAATATTACGGTGAATTGACTCTTGTGGTGTTTTCTTTTTGTGTTATACTGCATAAATAGTTCATTAATAAATTTCCTCGCATAATAACCCTTAGTGGGGGTAGTGCATATCGGGGCTAGTGATAACAGAGCTAGCTTCGATAGTACAACAGAAACAAAATTAACTTCTTCTACACTAGAAGTGCGGCTCCAGTAAGTGAACGAGCCAGTGGGAATAACTTTAATGAGTACCGAGTTGCAACTGGGGAAAATTAAAGCCCATTTTGAGCAAAGACCCTGAGTGGTGGGAAGCTCCGGTGTAAGCAGGTAGGCCTGCTGAACCGCAAAAATAAAAGCTCTAAACACCCTGTTGTTTCAAGGAAATGATTGACTTGAGGAAATTTATTAGTGAAGTATTTTTAATCTCTTTTAGGTCATGCATTAAACACTTAATAATGCTAAAATAAAGGTATGACTGAAAAAGAAACAAGAGGAGCGGTAAAATATTGGGAAATAACTGCAAAAAGAGATTATGACACCATGCTCGGTCTTTTTAAGATTAAGCGCTATCCAGAAAGTTTGTTTTTTGGGCATATTGTTTTGGAAAAAACTCAGAAAGGTCTGGTCGTTCAAGAAACGGGAGAACAAGCGCCTTTCACTCATGATTTAATCAGGCTGGCAAAATTAACAAAGATCTCTTTAAACAAGAATGAATTAGACCTATTAAAAACTATTAGCGCTTTTAATATTCGTGCTAGATATCCAGAACAAAAATTGAAGTTGTATAAAATTTGTACGGAAAAATATACTAAGGATAAATTAGAAAAAATTACTAAATTATATAAATCGTTATGTCAAAATCAGAAACAATAAAAATTGTAAGACGATTTGCTAAAAAATTAAAAAAGGAGAAATTCCCATTTTCTTCTGTATATTTTTTTGGCTCGCGAGCCAGAGGAACAAATCATAAAGATAGCGACATAGATATCGCTGTAATTTCTCCAAAATTTAGAAATCGTTTTGGAAGGAATTATAAGAAACTTTGGGATTTTCGTGATGCGGTAGATAATCGTATTGAGTTCCACGGTTTTACTGAAGAAGATTTTAAAAACAATGCTGATCCGCTTGCTTACGAAATTAGAAAGACTGGGATACGGGTGGTTTAAGAAATTAAAATGCAGAATAAATTTTCAATTTCTAATTTACAATTTTCAACCAAGACCCAATGAATCAATTTTAAAACATTAAAAATTCAATGAAAACTGAAAATTCAAAAATTGCAAATTCTCGCGTTTACGACTTAGAAGAAAGAACTGCAAAATTTGGTGAAAATTTGATATTATTGTGCAAGAAGTTAAAGCAAGATACCATAACCAGACCTCTTATTTCTCAACTAATTCGATCTGGCACAAGTATAGGAGCCAACTATATGGAAGCAAACGGCGCAAGTTCTAAAAAAGATTTCATCAATAAAATATTTATATGCAAAAAAGAGACGCAGGAAACAAAGCACTGGCTAAGAATGTTGACTACTTGTGATACCGATCTGCAATTTGGCTTACTAAAACAATGGAAGGAGTGCCAGGAGTTAACGCTTATTTTTCAAAAAATCGCAAGTTCCGCTAGAAAATGAAAATTGATTATTGAAAATTGAAAATTAATTGTAATTATGTCACAAAATAATTTAACACGAAATACAACAAAATCCCCAACTATTCGTAAATTGCTTCTAACGGGATTGATACTGCTTATCCTCGTCGGACTTTTTGGGCCGGGAGGGAAACAAGTGGAGGCGCAACCAGCACCTACACCAACACCTGTGGTAGCAACGGGAACTTGTCAGCGCACGAGTGGAATAACATACATAGCACCTTTCCCCTCCACTCCAGAGAACTGTCGTGGTATAGGTATTTTTACTCCATACAGCCCTAGCAATCCTGCGCCAGCAACACCAGCAACCCTAGCAGCAGGGGCGACAGGAACAACACCAAAAACAGAAGCTGATACATTTAGAGGAGAAATTAATAACGGTTGCGGAGCTACTTTTGATTTATCTCAACTTGTGAAGGGATGTTTTTTATGGATTGTTTACTACACTTACTTCCAACTCCCAAATTTACTGCTTATATTGTCTGCAAACTTCTTTAATGCCATGGTGTCTGTTGGGATAAATAAGCTAGCGGTCTTGACCGACTCGGGTTTCGTATCTAGCGCTTGGGCTGTAGTGCGTGATCTTTCTAATATTTTTTTCATCCTTATTTTACTTTATGTAGCGATTCAAACAATTTTAGGGATAGGACATGAAACTAAAAAGGCGGTAGTTTGGGTAATAATCATGGCTTTACTTATAAACTTTTCAATGTTTTTCACAAAAGTGGTTATAGATTCTTCTAATATTCTGGCTTTGGTTTTCTATAATAAACTGAAAGTTAACCCAGGAAGACAAAAAGTGTATGATCAATCTGCAGGCAGTACAGAAAAAGATATATCTGGCGAGATAGTTGAGGCATTTAACCCTACTAAGCTGGTAGACTTTCCTACACTTAAAAAACTGAAAACAATAACGGTATTAGGCGAAAAAACAGAATCAAAAGAAAACCTTCCTTTCGGGTTGACACTTGGATTAATGATCATCTCTGGATCTATCATGTTCTTTGCTGCCTTCGCTTTTTTCGTCGCCGGAGCCGCATTTTTGGGCAGGTTGCTCGAACTTTGGGCTTTGATCATTTTTGCCCCTTTCGCTTTTATGTCTTTCGCCTTACCGGCACTTCAAGGTGTGGAATATCTGGGCTGGAACGCCTGGCATAAACGTTTGATTAAAATGTCTTTTATGGCTCCAGTTTTTATGTTTTTTATGTATTTGATATTTATGTTATTGAAGGAATATTCGAAAATGAAACTTCTGACTGGTGAAGGATTTATCCCGTATATATTGTCTTTAATATTGCCGGCATTAATAAGCATGTTTCTGCTTCTCAAAGCGATCCACTTTGCTAAAGCGGCAGGAGGAAAAATTGCAGAGATAGCATCAGGAATTGGTAAGGTGGTCACCGGACTTGCCATCGGCGCAGCGACCGGCGGAACGATGATGGTTGGGGCCAAAGTCCTGCAGGGAACTGCTGGGCATTTAGGTAAAAAAGTTTTTGACAGTACAAAGATGCAAGATTGGGAAACAAAGGGCAATTGGGCCCAGAGACGTTTGGCTAGTATGGGAAGAACTATCGCAGGTGGAGATGATGGCAAGGGAGGATTTGCGGGTTCGAGTTTTGATATAAGAAAGGGTGCGTTTGGCGGAGCTTTTGGTGCTGTATCTAAAATAACCGGGGTCAACTTAGGAGGAGGAAAATACCTTTCAACGGAAGAGGGTGGATACATGGCTGATTTGAAGGGACGAGACGAAAAGAGAAAGAAGAGAGCTGCAGGACTTAAAACCAAGGAAGGCGAAAAAGAGAAACAGGAATTAAATGCAGCTGAAGACGCGATTCAGGCCCTCTCCTTGGAAAGTTCACACGAACTTGAGCAACTTAATAAAAAGATTGAGTCGGCAAGAAAAAATGCAAGTGACTTAAATTCAAGAGATACTACTGATTCTAATAAGGTTGCAACTAGAGAAGCTGCCATAAGTGCTGCAAGAGCAATGGCTGATACCGATCCTGCTAAGCAAAACACTTTGGCATCGGCTATGGCTATGGATGTTAATGATCCTGCTAAAGTTGCAGCTAAGAAAGCAGCAAATGATAAACTGGCAACGTTAAAAGAATTCAAGGATAAGATAAAGAAGGCAACAGGAGATGTTAATAGGGTCTCTGAATTAGAGGCAGAGGCGGAAAGAGCAGAGGCGGCGGCATTGGCAGCTATTACAGCCGGAGCCTCCAACGCTTCGGAATTGGAAAATGCAGCAGCAGTAGCAAAGGCAGCACTTGCTTCTGCCAAACATGGTGGCGGAAGATCAATGGATCAACTTGAAGATAAAATAATTCCAGATCTTCAACATAAGGTAAAAGAAGTTGGAGAGAAAAGAATAAGAGCATTTGCCAATGATATTGAAAATTCATTTGCCTGGCCTTGGAACAAAGCCGCGCGTAGAGAGTCTGCTCATGCAATAAGAATGGGAGTAAAACCAAAAGAAGAAAAAACTGACGTACATACGCCAGGAGCAGAATTTGGCAGAGACTTAGCAGCTGCAGCTTTAGCAGAAGCATTTATTGGAGGTGGTCGTCCTCCTGAACATCCTCCACACCCTCCACATCCTTAAGAGTCTTAAAATTCTATGCCCAAAAAATTAAAACAAACAAAAAGTTTAATACCGAGTGAAAGAATCCTAAATGGTATACTTTTTATTCGCGGTAAAAAAGTAATGCTGGATAAAGATTTAGCACATCTTTATCAAGTTGAAACAAGAGTATTAATTCAGGCAGTAAAAAGAAATATGGAGCGTTTTCCAAATGATTTTATGTTTCAACTAACAAAAGAGGAATTTGAAAACTTGATATTCCAATTTGGAACATCAAACTTGATGTCACAATTTGTGATATCAAGTCATGGCGGAACACGCAAGTTGCCTTACGCATTTACCGAACAAGGTGTCGCCATGTTATCTAGCGTTTTAAACAGCAAAAGAGCAATACTTGTAAACATTCAGATAATCAGAACTTTTACAAAATTAAGAGAATTGCTCGCAACCAATACGAAGCTCCGAATAAAAATAGAAAAGATGGAGAAAAAATATAATTATCAACTGAAAGAGGTTTTTGAGATATTAAAACAACTGCTGAAAAAAGAAAAACCAAAAGAAGAAAAACCAAAAACCCAGATAGGATTTAGACCAAAATAATACAATGACTCCCGTTAGAGATCAAATAGTTAAAAACTAAAATAGAAGTAAAAAATAATGTTAAACTTAAATAAGATATTAATAATAATTAAGGGAACGGAAATCTAAAGATTTCCTATCTCTAACGGGATGACCGAAAAATTAAAACAAACAATTGAAGAGGAAATCGCACAATTGCCTAAAGAAGGGCAGGAAGCCATTTCGGCTGTGCCTTGGGTTAAAATCGCCGAAGAAATAGGAGCTAAATATAATCTGACGGAAGAAGAGATTGACGATTTTATTCTAGAAACTTTAATAATTTTGATTGGCGCTGCCGACTTCGAATTTTACGCTATTAACATCGAAAATCATGTCGGCACTACCAAGGATGGAGCGAAAAGCATGGCCGATGAGGCTTTAGAGAGGATATTTAAGCCAATTAGAAAAATTTTGGAAGACAATATCAAGAAAAATCTGAAAATTAAAAATCCAACCGCCATGCAAAATGTAAATTTCATTCTCTCCGGCGGAGATTATTCGGCATTCATGACCCCAAATTCTCCTCTTGAGGAGTACCCGCTAGGAGGAGGTGGACAATACATCCACCCCGGCCCAGAAAATCTCAGGGCCACCCCTCAAGAGGGAAATAAAAAAACAATCATCCCGGTATTTTCTGTGCCGCCCGCCACCACTCTCTCCCTAGCCGACATCCAAACTAAAATGCAAAATAAAAATGCGGAAACTTTAAAGGCTGCCGATATAAAACCAGTTAATGATATAATACAATGAGTTATAAAGTAAAAAATATATGGTCAACGACACAGTAGATTTATTAGAAATAAAAATACAAGAAGCCAAAGCAAGTTTACCAACCGAAACAGTGAACGCTATTGCCGTAGTGGATTGGAAAACGGCTATTTTGTCACTGCGAAGTAAGTACGGATACACCTTCGAACAACTGGGCGACCTCGAGCTCGAGACGGAGCTTTTACTTTGCGGGCTCACAAGCGCGGAAAACTATCCGAAGGAATTAATGAATAGGATAAAAATATCGGAGACTGCCACGAATGAATTGGTGAATGAAATGAATAACCTGGTCTTCAAAAAGATAAGGGAAGAATTAATTAAAAACACTGAGAGGAAAAAAATATTCGTGAAAAGTTCTCCTCCCCTCCTTTCGGAGGAGGGGGCAGGGGGTGGTGATTCAAAGGAGAGAGCGAACACAGAAATACATACAGATACCCATGTGTTAAAGTCAGCGGGTATTGAAATTATTCACGACCTGTCCGCAGTGCCTTCAGCACAGCTGATGCAGACGGGAAAATTAGAGATAGAGAGGGCGCATCCTATCTTGACCCAAAAATTATCCAGCACGGTGCAAACCCCGGTCGTAAAAACCGAGCATGCAATCGAAAATATTACTAGGACCTCAAGCGAAATAAAGGAACCCGTATCCGAGACTCCAAAATCTTACCCCAAAAATGCCGATCCGTATCGTCTGCCGCCGGAAGCTTAGGTATGCGATCCCGAACGAAATCGCGGACGCATAAAGTAAACAAAATTATGAAATTGATTAAATATATTATAAATAATAAAAAGGACAACGAAGCGTACGCGTACGCGTCCTATTTCGTACGGGATGCAATTTAAAGTACCACAATTTTTAGATATCGAAGACAAAATCTTTGGACCATTCACTTTCAAAGAGTTTGTGTATCTAGCCGGCGGCGCGGGCTTGTGTTTTGTGCTTTACAAACTATTGGGGCTCTTTTGGGGAGCTATACCCATCCTCGCCGTCGCCGCTCTCGCCATTGCTCTCGCTCGCTATCGACCCAACAATAAGCCCTTTCTAAATATGATTGAAGCCGGATTTAATTATCTGATACAGAGCAAGCTTTATATCTGGAAAAGGCAGAAAAAGAATCAAGATAAAATAAAGAGTGGGGAGCCAGAGGGAGAAGTGGTCACTCAGAATATGAATCGAGATACTGTTCGGCTAGGTGGGAATAAATTGCGGGATTTGGCCTGGAGTTTGGACGTCTTGGACTTAAACAAACACCAAAATGAGTTATAAAGTAGAAAGTTATAAAGTTCATAAAGTAAAAAGATGCCTTTAAACGCAAAAGCAACTCAAGAGTTTGTGCCAATCAGGGAAGTCCGTGATGGAATCATCGTGCTCAAAGATGGCGACCTGCGGGCCATCGTGCTCGCCAATTCGGTCAACCTGTCGCTCAAATCCGATGACGAGCAGAAGGCCACAATATTGCAATTCCAAAGTTTCCTGAATACTTTAGATTTTGCCGTCCAGATATCGGTGCAGAGCCGCAGATTGGATATCCGTCCTTATCTTTTGCTTTTGGAAAACCGGATGAAAGTGCAGAGCGAGCCCCTCTTAAAGTTACAAACCAAGGAATATATTGATTTTATCAGGAATTTTGCCGAGAGTGTCAGCATAATGACCAAAACTTTTTTTGTGGTGATCCCTTATACGCACACAGTCCTCAAATCAGATTCTGGAATCTTGAAACGCTTGTTCGGAAAAAGAAGCAAGGAAGAAGTGAATCTGGCCAAACAGGAAGATTTCGAGGAAAAGAGGTCGCAATTGGAAGAGCGAGTAAGCGTCATCGAGCAAGGCCTCTCCCGTTGCGGCATAAAATCAGCCCAGCTCGGCACCGAAGAAGTGGTGGAAGTATTTTATAAAGTTTTTAATCCGGGAGAAGTCGAGGGAAAAATTCAGCTGGAAAGCTAAACTCTATGTCCATTTTAGACAAATTATTTAAAAAAACAAATAAAGCCAGCGGACTCAATTCGGATGGAGAAAGTGGCGCCCAGGCTTCCACTTTGGCGGTACTGCCGGAACAAATTTACGAATCCGCCAGCTTGGAACTCCAGGATGTGATAGCGCCGTCAGCCCTAAAGATCGAATCGAAATCCATAAACTTGGGCGACAAAATCGCCCGCACATTTTTTATCATCTCTTATCCAAGATTTCTGACTGATAATTGGTTTTCACCGATAATCAATCTGGATAAAGTTTTTGATATTTCCATATTTATTCATCCGATAGATACTTCGCTGGTGCTACGGCAATTCCAGAAAAAAGTAGCCGAAGTTCAAAGCCAGATAAATGTTCGAGAGAAAAAGGGAATGGTGCGCGACCCGATGCTTGATACCGCGAACCTCGACCTCGAGGGCTTGCGCGACAATTTAATCCAGGCGCAAGAAAAAATGTTTGACGTGGGCATTTATATCACGATTTATGCCGACAACGATTTGGAATTGTTCAAGATCGAGAACGAAATAAAATCCATGCTCGAATCCAAGCTTATCTATATCAAACCGGCGCTTTTCCAACAGGAAGCGGGTTTCAAAAGTGTCATCCCGATCGATACCGATTTGCTTGCTATCCACCAAAAATTAAATTCGGAGCCGTTATCCAGTGTTTTCCCCTTTATTTCTTTCGACTTGACCGACAATAAAGGCATTCTCTATGGCATCAACCGGCATAATTCATCCCTTGTTATCTTCGACAGATTCAGTTTAGAGAACTATAATTCTGTGACTTTTGCCAAATCCGGTTCGGGAAAATCCTATGCGACCAAATTGGAAATTTTGAGGTCACTCATGTTTGATATCGATGTGATCGTCATCGACCCGGAAAAAGAATACGAATTCTTGTCGGAAGCGGTGGGCGGAAGATATTTCAACATCGCGCTTTCTTCCGACCACCATATCAATCCGTTTGATCTGCCGATCCCGCGCGAAGATGAAACGGCCGAGGACGTGCTTCGATCCAATACCATAAACTTGGTCGGGCTTTTTCGGCTGATGTTGGGAGGGCTCTCTCCCGAGGAAGATTCCATGGTGGATCGGGCCATTTCTGAAACTTATGCCATGAAAGACATCACCCCGGAATCGAATTTTTCCAATGTCGAGCCGCCGCTCCTCTCTGATTTTGAAATGGTGCTCTCGGGAATGGACGGAAGCGATTCAGTCGTGCAGCGTCTGGCGAAATACACCAAAGGTTCTTGGGCCACTTTCTTAAACCGATCCTCGAATGTGGACATCAATAAAAAATTTATTGTGTTTTCGGTCCGCGACATGGAAGATGAATTGAAACCGGTCGCCATGTATATAATCATGCATTACATTTGGAACGCTATACGCAAGAATCTTAAAAAAAGGCTGCTAGTAATAGATGAGGCCTGGTGGATGATGAAGTCCGAGGACACCGCTTCTTTCCTGTATTCGATCGCCAAGCGAGGCCGAAAATACTATCTTGGCCTTTCCACCATCACTCAGGACGCGGCAGACTTTATGAAGTCTCCTTATGGCGTGCCGATCATTACCAATTCCTCTATCCAATTATTATTAAAACAGTCTCCGACTACAATAGATATTCTGCAAAAAACTTTCAACCTGACCGATGAAGAAAAATATCTGCTTTTGGAATCCGGAGTGGGGGAAGGAATTTTCTTCGCCGGCTTAAAACATGTGGCCATCAAAATCATCGCTTCGTACACCGAAGACCAAATCATTACCTCCGACCCTTCGCAAATACTATCCAACAGAAAAGCCAAGGAAGAAGCTGAAGCCGGGGAGGTGATGGGGGCAATGACCAGACAGGGGTTGGATAATTAAGTTATAAAATGGAAAGTCATAAAGTTTGTAAAGTAGATATGTTATAATTAAATCATGAAGTTTCGATTTTTATCACTTATAACGCTCATCTTTTTTGGGGCAACAGTCAGTGTTGTTTCGGCGGCTTCGAGTGATATTTTGGTTAATATAGCGCCTCCTAATCCAGACCCCTATGAAGAAACCATTATCACCTTAAATAGCTATGCCTATAATTTAGACAGCGTGCTGATATCTTGGTCACAAAACGGCAAAGTCGCTCTCTCAGGAATCGGGAAAAAATCATTTTCGGTAACCGCGCCGGCGGCCGGAGCTGAAACGAATATTGTAGCCAAGATCTCTCTCCCGGACGGCGTGGTAGAGACAAAAATAACCATCAAACCTTCCGTCATGGTCCTGCTCTGGCAGGCGAATGATTCATATGTACCCCCTTTTTATCGCGGCAAAGCGATGCCGTCCTTAGGCAGCGAGATAAAAGTGGTGGCGATGCCGGAAATTAGCGCCTTAGGCTCTTCAGAGAGCCTAAGGCGCTCTATGACCTACTACTGGAAAAAGGATTATACCAACAATGTGGATGGCTCCGGCTATGGTAAAAACTTTTTCATTTATACTAATGATTATCTGGAAGATTCCGACAATATAAATGTCGTAGCCTCGACTTTGGACCAGAAGTATTCATCTCAAGCAAGTATAGACATTGGGACAACGGCGCCGAAAATATTATTTTACAAAAATGACAGTGATTTCGGAACAATTTGGGAGCAAGCAATTCCGGATCCGTATAAAATACAAACTGGGGAAACCATAGAGGCCGTGCCATATTTTATTTCACCCAAAGAGATACAAACTCCGACCCTCGTCTGGAAGTGGTTTATTAATGACGGTTTGGTAAATTTGCAAAGTTTTAGGAAAAATTTGATGCCGCTTCAGGTAGAAGCTGGCACGCACGGAACATCAAAATTGAGACTGGAAATAGAAAGTAAGGACAAAATTTTTCAAACAGCTAGCAAGGAAATAAATATAGAATTTTGAGTGAAAATCAACGAACAAAGTGAATATGATTTTCCTCATCCCGTACTAAATTTTTGATTAAATAATGTTAAGATAAAGATGATTATGAAAAATAAAAACAAATCAAAATTAGAAATTAAAAGTAAAATTTTAGTACTGGGATGAAAAAATATTTACCATACATTTTAATACTAATAATAATTGCTGGATTTTCTAGTCCTTTGTTAAAAACGTATGCATCGGATCTTAAGCCAGGAGAACCTTGTATAGATAGCAACGGAAAGCCTGTAAGCAACGAGGGAAGTGCAGTGAATGCTCCTTGTGGAAGATATGTTTTGTTAGCTCCACTGCCTGGCATATCCTCTTTTAATCCTGCAAGTGACGGTGGTAATAGTCAAAATACAAAACTGGGTGAGTACCTGAATCTCATGATAAAAATATTCATCGGACTGGCCGCCGTCTTATCCGTGATAATGATCGTGGTAGGCGGTCTGGAAGTTATGACCAGCGAACTTGCTCACACTAAAGAAGACGGCAAACACAGAATTACGGGCGCAATTTTGGGACTCTTGATAGCTCTGGGTTCTTGGGCGCTTTTAAACACCATAAATCCCGACTTGCTAAAAAGCGACATTAATCCACCAGATATAGATATACCAGCCCCAGTCGTCCAGCCTACAACTCCAGTAGCGCCCGAGCCAATCGTTCCGTTACCTTTTAGTATATAAAATAAATTTTTATGTCCAAAAGAAACTTTATACTTTTAATAATAATTCTGGGTCTAGGAGCAATCGCGGCTCTCGGTTTTTGGTATTTCCGCCCGGGAACCATCGCTCCGGAAGATGCAGGGACAGGCACAAATTTTGTTTCGCAATTTAAACCATTTGGGGACAGCAAGCCGGTTCCAGGCGCTACTACGCCTGCGACCGGTGAGTCGGATTACCAGCCAAACCCAGTAGAGACAGGTGTAAAAATGCAACTAACCAAAGTTTCCAGTATGCCCGTGGCAGGATTTGTAGTTTTTAGTAAAGAAAGGCTAAAAGAAGTAGCGATATCTCCTCCCCTTGGGGGAGGTGGGGAGGGGTCTGTAACTCCTAACCCCACCCTAACCCTCCCCAAAGGGAAGGGAACCAAACCCACCCCACCACCAACAGAATTTGCTCCTGCTTTAAGATATGTAGAAAAGAAGACTGGAAACATTTACCAAACTTTCGCTGATAAAATAGAAGAGCGAAAGTTTTCGGTGACTGTCATACCCAAGGTATATGAAGCTTATTTTGGCAACCATGGACAGTCAGTAATTATGCGATATTTGAAAGCAAATGGAAAAACAATCGAAACTTTCGTCGGCACTCTACCAAAAGAATTATTAGGAGGGGATACCACAGAAAACAACGAAGTTAAAGGAGTTTTTCTGCCGGATAATATTCAAGATATAAGCATATCACCCGACACCACAAAAATATTTTATTTATGGAGCAGTGGTGGCAGTTTGGGAGATAATATGATTGGAATAACTTTAAATTTATTAAACAATAAAAAGACGCAGCTGTTTGATTCTCCCCTCACTGAATGGCTGTCTGTTTGGGGAAATAATAATATGATTACTCTTTCGACCAAACCTTTCTCCAGCGCTCCCGGATATATGTACAGCATGGACGGATCCGGCAAAAATTTAACCAAAATATTGGGAGGCGTCAATGGATTGACCACCAAGGGAAGTCCAAACGGAAAATTGGTTTTGTTTAGCGATAGCAATCTATCGCTACGGGTTTATCATACCGACACTCGAAATTCAGATACTCTCTCACTCCGAACTCTGCCAGAGAAATGCGTTTGGGGTAAAGCAAGCGATGCTATTTATTGCGCCGTGCCTAAATCAATTAGCTCGGGTGCATATCCCGACTCTTGGTATCAAGGCGAAGTATCATTTTCGGACCAGTTTTGGAAAATAGATCTGAAAACCGGAAATGCAACTCTCATAATCGACCCGATGAGTGTAAGTGGCGGAGAAGAGGTAGATGGCACAAAACTTGCATTGGATGAAAGCGAAAATTATCTCTTTTTTGTGAATAAAAAAGATTCTTTCCTGTGGGAGCTTGATCTCAAATAAAAATCAGCGATTTTTATTTGAGGATATTTAAATATTGCGTTGGTAACTTACAAATTACCAATGTACTTGATGATCACTCGGCGAGTGTGCCCCGCCCCGGTTGATTCAGTTTTCAAATCAGTCGCCTCAGATAAAAATTCATGCACAATGCGGCGCTCAAAAGCGGACATCGGGTCAACTTCGATATTCGATTTAAAATATCTGGCTCGCTCGGACATCATATGAGCAATCGCCCGGATATTTTCGACGTGTTTTTTTTGAAAACCGTTGATATCAATGATAATGCCTAGTCCAGATTCCGACCTCACCCCTTCACCCCTCTCCTTAATAAGGAGAGGGGTTGGGGAGAGGTTCTTTTCAATAATCCGATGCACCAGGTGATTGAGAGCATGCAACCCCTCGCCCTCAAATGAAATAAAAAAATGCGGCTCAGCGACTTCTGCCGAAACCCACATATTTTTTGGCCCGTCTGAAGTTATGGAAATTTCTTTCAACTTGACTCCAGTTTTTTCAATTAACTTTTCTATTAAATTTTTAATTTCTTCTTTTTTCATGTTTTTAAGGACGGTTCTTAAGAGGGTTTCCCCAAGAACCGTCCTTTTATTTAATCACAACTTTGAAATTTTTCTCTTTTTTAACATAAATCTGCTGGGCCACCATAAACAAATTGCTGGTAATCCAATACAAGGCCACAGCTCCAGAAATACTATAAGCGATAAAAGCGACCACAAATGGAAAAATATATTTCATTTGCATATGCATACTCTTGGCGAAGGACTCTCCAAAAGAACCCGCATTGCCTGCGCTTTTCGGAGCGGGTGCCGGCATAAAGTGGGCTTGTAAATATTGGGATACCCCGGCTAAAATTGCCAGCACTAAACTTTTTTGGCTGATATCCAGAATTCCCAAAAAAATCATGTTCGCGTGTTCTGGGACATGGACAAAAGAATAGAGCAAACCGCCTTGGAAATTTATTCCTTTATAAAAAACGTAGTAAAGAGCGAAAATAATTGGAATTTGAATTAAAACCAAAAGACAGCCGGAAAAAGGATTAACTTTATGCTTTTTATAGAGTTCAAAAGTTTGTTTGGCTTGTTCTTCTTTACTGGTCCCACTCCCCTTGATTTTGTTGAGCTCTGGGGTGAGAATACTCATTTCTGCTTGGCTTTCAATTGATTTTTGGGAGAGCGGGAAGAGAATTAACTTGACCAAAATAGTGAGAATAATAACCGCAATACCGACATCTCCGCCGGGAACGATGGAAACCAAAAAAACCAAAGCGTTGATGAGCGGCTGATATAGAATGGTATTCCAGATATTTGCGAGCATTTTCTCATTCTATACGAGAACGCACAAAAACGCTAGAAAATTAAAGTTTTTGTTTTAGTTAAAACTATCCATTGCTCTCTAGTTATTCCAGTTGTGATATAATTTTCATTATCAATATCATGATTCTCAAGCAAAATAGAAATTCATATAATATTCCGTCTTCTATCCAAGAAGAATTGTTTAACTATGCAACAAAAACCGGAACTCTAAAACTTTTTGATCCTAAAAAAGTAATTTTAATGTGTGTTTTAATTCCTTTTTCACCCCTGTTTCTAATTTTTGGTTTATTATCCTTACATCTAGCAATTTTTAAAAAATCGCACAATTTTTCCCATTAGGAATAATCGCCGTTATGGTTATAGCCGCGCAACTTTTCTTTTTTGGTTTGAGAACAAGCGTATTCTTAATGAAGCAAGAAGGAGAAATCAATTTGTTGATATTGCTGAAAAAAGATGGGTGATCTCAAAAATAATTTACATTTCGATAATTTTATTTTCTCTAATTGTATCTTTTTTACTAATTCAAGGTGATCTGAATTTTTTAGAGAAAAGTATTATCACTTCAAATGGACAGGTGATTTATGGGAGTAGGTAACTGCTCAGCATTAGTGTGCGACCACTTCTTATTGCTAAAATAATTTATTTAACAGGGTCAATATGATTTTTCTGCCACGGGTGACAACGCAAGATGCGTAAAAATCCTAAATAAAAACCTTTAGGTATTCCATATTTTTCTACCGCTTGTTTGGTGTATTCAGAACAGGTAGGATAAAAAACGCATCGCGATCTTCCAAGAGGTGAAATATATTTTTGATACAGACTAATTAATTTTATTAAGAATGTTTTTAATTTCATTTTCAAGTATAGAACTGTCATCTTGATATTTTTTAAAGACAAAAACACCCACAAGTCCGACCGGGAACTGCTTGAGATATTTTTCTAAAGCTGTATATCCACGTCTGCGGAGCAAATTTCTCTTCACGACCAGTTTGGCTATGTTTTTGGGTGCAATAAAAGAAATTTTTACTTCTTTTTCTTTTATTTTTAAGTATTTAAAGGTTAAATCAAGAGAGGTAATAAATTTTCTTTCTTTAAAGATTTGCTTAACTTCTTTAGTAGTCGCTCTATTCTTTTTGGGTAACATAAAAGAAAAAGCTAAACAGTGAGTTTTTTCCGGCCTTTGTGGCGTCTTCGTGTAATTACTTTTTTCCCGGTTTTAATTCGTGATCGCACCAAAAACCCATGGCTGCGGGCTCTTTTTCTCTTTTTGGGTTTGTATGTAAATGACATATATTTTATACTATAACATCCTAAATTATAAATCAAGGAACTGAGCCGAGAAAAAGTTTTGCACAGATTATTAACAGGTTTGATAACTTTTCGTAATTACCCAATATTTTGTAAATAGTATAATATGGAATCAATGAGCACGAATACTAAACAACTGTGGAAAAATTGTTTATCCGAGATAGAAGCCGGCATATCCAAAGCCAATTTTTGCACCTGGTTTAAAAATACTTCTATTGTCCGAGAAGACATGGGTATTATTTACATTGGTGTACCCAATGAATTCGTCCGCGATTGGCTAATGAACAAATATCACAAGCTTATCACCAAAATCATCGCCGACTCATATGAAAATATGCGCGCTGTAGAATACACGATCACTAAAGTGGAAGCCGCCAAAGAGATGGAGAGGGTAGAGGCGCCGGTCGAGAGTGGAAATTATATCAACAAAGAGCTGCCACTTAGAGATCTTTATATAAACCCGGAGGACAATTTAAACCCGCGCTATCATTTCAACTCTTTTATTGTTGGAGCATTCAATGAGCTCGCCTACGCAGCTTCCTTGGCTATCATTGATAGTCCTGGTACCAAGTACAACCCCTTTTTCATCTATGGAGGCACGGGGCTCGGCAAGACTCACCTAATTCAGGCGGTTGGAAACTTAATTAAAGACAAATATCCGAACAAAAAAGTGCATTACATGACCCTGGAGAAATTTGCGACTGATTTTATAAACTCTCTGCAAAGCAATAAAGCAAATTCGTTTAAGGAAAAATATCGCAAGTATGACCTTCTGATTATCGACGACATCCAATTCATCGGCAAAATGGAAAAGATTCAGGAAGAGCTTTTCCACACCTTCAACACTTTCCATGAAAACAACAAACAAATTATTTTTTCTTCCGACAAGCATCCGAATTACATCCCAGAATTAGCAGACCGTCTAAAATCCCGTTTCGCTGCTGGAATGATTGTGGATATTTCTCCGCCCGAATATGAATCCCGGCTGGCGATTTTAAAAGTAAAATTGCGGGAACTAAATGTTGCTTTAGACCAAGAAATACTGGAATATGTAGCGGCGAGCGTCGACGGCAATATTCGAGAGTTGGAAGGAAGCATGAATACCCTGGTTTGCCAATATCGCTTGAAAAACAAAACTCTGACCCTAGCGGAAGTTAAAAATCTGCTCAAAAACAACATGAGGCCAAAGAAAAATATGGCCATTAAAGACATTGTTAAAACGGTAAGCGAGTATTACAAACTTGAAGAATCCTCGGTTTACGAAAAAACTCGAAAAAAGGAAATAGTTAAAGCAAGGCAAATCGTAATGTATTTACTGCGGGAGGATTTTAACGTTTCTTACCCACTAATCGGCCAAAAGTTGGGCGGCAAAGACCACACCACCGTCATCCACTCGTGTATAAAGATTAAAAATGATCTGAAAAGTGACCCACAACTTTTACAAGAATTAGACCAAATCCGGATTATGTTCAAGTAAGGGAAAGTTGTCAAAAGTTATTAGACTTAAATTAAAATCAAAAATATTACCCGGCGTTATAAATTAAAAATAAAAAAAGTTATCCACTTATCCAGGTTACTAATAGTACTAATAAATTTTAAAAGGAAAGATTATAAGATATTATCAACACCATAAATAAACGTCTATGAAACTAGAATGTAAAGCTGAGGATATTAAAAATAAAATTTTACAAGTCGAAAGAATCACTGGTAAAAATTTAACTCTGCCGATCTTGAATTCAATTCTATTAATTACATCCGGAAAATCTTTAAAATTAAGATCTACTAATTTGAGCTTGGGGATTGAAGTTGAAATCCCGGCTAAAATTGAAAAAGAAGGTATTGTGGCTATTTCTGGAAGTGTACTTCATGGTGTATTTTCTAATGTTTTCCAAAATGATAATGTTCACCTGGAGAGTATTGATGGAAACCTTTTAATTCAAACTAAAAAAAGCAGAATTAAATTAAAAGGCCAGCCGCATGATGATTTCCCAACCATACCCAGAGTAGACGGTACGGCTTTCGAAATAGAATCTAAGAAATTAATCGACGGCATTAAGTCGGTCTATTACAGTTCCTCGCCGTCCGACATCAAGCCGGAAATTTCCAGTGTTTTTATCCATACCAACGATGACAATTTGGTGTTTGTATCAACCGACTCTTTTCGGTTGGCGGAGAAAAAGATCAAAACAAAAGGATTACCAGAGATTAAGGGAATTCTTATTCCGTTTAAGAATACAGCCGAGATACTGCGAGTTTTTGGAGAGTCGGTTGGAATAATTAAAGTTTGTTTCAACAAAAACCAAATTTCTTTTTCTTCCGACGCTATTTACCTTACTTCCAGGGTGATTGATGGGGTTTTCCCGGATTATCGGCAGATTATACCCAAAACCACAAGTACTAGCGCGGTTGTTCTAAAACAAGATTTGTTAAATTCGCTGAAACTTTCCAACATCTTTTCCGACAAGTTTAACCAAGTGAACCTCCGGATTTCACCCAAAGAAAAAGTTTTTGAACTTTCTTCGGCCAACAATGATGTTGGGGAAAATAAAACCTATTTAGATGCGGCTTTGACTGGGGAAGATGTCGAGCTGGGTTTTAATTACAAATATTTTCTAGATTGCTTCCAATCTATTACTACTGACAGCCTATCCATCAAGTTCTCCGGCGCTTCTAGCCCCTTAGTGATATCTCCAGTATCTGATTCTTCCTTTCTGTATCTCATTATGCCGATGAATCGGTAATTAGTTTTGCACTTTGAATACCAAACTCGTTTCGCTTAAGTTGTAGACGCTATCGTGAGCTATGATTTTTAACTCATTCTCTCCCCGCAAATCTTCTAGTTCTTTAGGGGTAAAAGAAAAACCCAAAATAGAATTGGAGGTTCCCAGGAAAGTATCATTTACAAAAACATCTATTTTAGTAAGGGGATATCGCCCAAAACTGGAAATTTTTATGTTTATTTTTTGATTCGGCAGGTAAGTGGCAAAAGTGTTCGGCTCGATAATCGAAATTTTTGGTTTGTTTGAATCAATATGCACATCATCCGTCAAAGTTGGCTTGTTATAGATTGTCGTCATGGGATACTTGCCGCGGTTTTGTGCCCACCAATTTTGGATCGGAATTTCCCAGTGGTTAAATTGTGAGTCATTTTGAGGATTCAAGGGCGGCGCCCCTAAAATATCTTTTTTATCCACCCAATAAAGAATCGAATGGACATTGGTTATCACTTTTTCCTGCCTGGTTTGGAGAGGAGTGTTTTCTGTTGCTAGTTTGCCTGAAATTTTATCTATAAAAAAGTTTTCGTTTCCCTGCCAGAATCCGCGTAACGCTGGTTTTACCACTATTGGATCGGTTTCCAAATTTGGTTTTTCAAATTTTTCATCAGGTAAGGTTTTTAACGCCTCATTTATAAATTTATTCCAAATCGGCCCGGCCACCGCCGCGCCTCCTTTTTTCATCGGTACGTTGTCATTATTGCCTGCCCACACTCCCACGGCGATCGAAGGAGTGTAACCGATAGTCCAAGCATCTTTGTTGTTGTTGGTAGTTCCAGTTTTTGCAGCAACATCTTTTCCAGGTATATACAGAGCAGAATGCACTCCAAAAGTCGGTACCCGGGATTTTTCATCTTTTAAAATATCTGAAATAGTCAGAGCGGTATTTTTGGGTAAGACTTCTTGCGCGTGCGGGGCAAACTCTTCTAAAATTCTTCCATTTAAATCTTCGATTTTCAAAACCCCGGTATAAGGATTGCGAACCCCATTATTAGCAAACACTCCATAAGCCGAGGCTATATCAAGAAGAGACACTTCTCCACCTCCGATCACGAGGGTTAGTCCGTAACGGCTGATGTCGCTCAAACTATTGATGCCCATGTCTTCGGCGGTTTTGAGCGATGCCGGAAGCCCCGCCAAGTAAAAAAGTTTTACCGCCACTAGGTTGATGGATTGGGCGAGTGCGTCTCTGAGATTCATCGGTCCGCGGAATTTTCCGTCGTAATTGTCTGGCATATAACAATCTTTTTGGTTGTGTCCGGCAGTGGCTCGGCCATAAGCGTCGCAAGTGGTCTGGAATTCGGTAGGCAGGTCAAAGAGCATTGTATCCGGGGTAAAGCCCTTATTGAAGGCGGTGGCGTAAATAAAGGGCTTAAAAGACGAGCCAGGCTGCCTTACCGCGGTTGCGACATTGAAATTCCCATCTATTGTCTTATCAAAATAATCTCGCGAGCCCACCATGGTCAAAATTTGCCCAGTTTTGGGATCGAGGGCGACCAGGGAGGCATTTTCCCCGTTCCAATCTTTTTCATTTTGCAAGGCGCCGTCTTTAACGATTTGCTCGCCCTTCATCTGCAGATCATAATCAAGCGTGGTAGTCACCTTTAGGCCGCCTTTTTCCACCACTTCTTTACCATATTTTTTTTCCAAGTAATCTTTGATGAAAAAAACGAAGTGCGGAGCCAGGATTCCGATCTTTTGCTGCGGCGCAAAAACTACTATCTCTTTTTTGGCCTGGTCATGGTCTTCTTTTTTTATGAAATTAAGCTCGAGCATCCGCGAAAGCACCAGATTTTTCCTAGCTTCTAATTTATCTTTATTTTTTCCATAAGGGGACAGAGTGGTAGGGGATTGAGGAATAGCCGCCAGGTAAGCGGCTTCAGTAAGAGTCAAATCAACGGGCTCTTTGTCAAAATAAGTCTTGCTAGCTTCTTGTATTCCATAAACCTGTCCGCCATAAGGAGCCTCGTTCAGGTAAAATTCCAGAATTTTTTCTTTCGGGATCGACTTGTCTATTTTGATTGAGAGCACCCATTCTTTTATTTTTCTGGTGTAAGATTTTTCTTGGGTCAGAAGAGTATTTTTGATTAATTGCTGAGTGATAGTCGAGCCGCCCTGGGTGCGGCCAGTGCCGAAAAAATTCGCCAAGATAGCTCGGACGATGGACTTGATTCTTATTCCCTGGTGATTGTAAAATTCCGAGTCCTCGATGGCCACGGTGGCGTTTTTGATATTCACTCCCATTATGTCCGATGAGATATCTGTCCGCTTGGTGTCTTGGTGGATATCATAGAGCAAAATTTTCCCCGTGCGGTCAAATATCTTGATGGAATTTTCCACTTTTCGGTCATTAAAAGAATTAAAATCCGGAATTCTAATCGAAGAAAGCCAAATAAGAATTATTCCGGCCATCAAAACAAACATCCCAGCGCCAAATAGTACCAGATTCTTCCAGAATTTCTTGCTTCTAATCAATTTTTTCATTATGCTGATTATAGCAGGAAATGTGTTATTATCCGAGTATGAAAGTTTCACAAAAAGACGACAAAATTGACGAGTTGCTGACCAGGGGAGTTGATAAAATTTACCCTTCACGTGAAAAATTAGAAGAAATTTTACGTTTCGGGAAGAAAATTCGGCTTTATCAAGGTTTCGATCCGACGGGGGATAAACTGCATCTGGGTCACATGGTTGGTTTGCGAAAACATAGGCAGTGGCAAGATTTGGGCCACGAAGTTATTTTTCTTATTGGTGATGGCACTGGGGAAGCGGGAGATCCAACCGGAAAAAAGAAAACCCGAGAAAAATTTTTTACCAGTGAAGAATTACGGGAAAATGCCAAAGGTTATCTTGAACAAGCTAAAAAAATAGTCCGTTTTGATGGACCGAATCCTATTAAAATACTTTACAACGGTGAGTGGTTAAATAAGTTAACAAAAACTGACATTTTAAATATCGCCCAAAATTTTTCAGTTCAGCAACTGATTGAAAGAGACATGTTTCAAGAACGCCTAAAAACGGGTGAATCCATAAACGTGCGTGAATTTCTATATCCCCTTCTTCAAGCTTATGATTCAGTTGCTATGGATGTAGATTTGGAGTTGGGCGGATCCGATCAGACTTTTAACATGCTTGCCGGCCGGACATTGATGCGAGCCATGAAAGGCAAAGAAAAATTTGTAATGACTACGCCGCTTTTGTCTGACGCGAAAGACGTCAAGATTGGCAAGAGCGAAGGTAACGTAATTGGGCTGACAGATCCAGCAGGAGAATTGTTCGGCAAGATTATGTCCTTGGGAGATGATGCCACTATTCCAATGTTTACGCTTCTGACCGATGTGCCGATGGAAGAAATCGAAAAATTTAATCTAAAAAAAGATGCGATGGCTCTCAAAAAAAGAGTGGCGTCTTTAATCGTTACCCAACTTCATGATGAATCTTCCGCCAAAGCTGCCGAGGAAGCTTTTTCGAATACTTTTCAGAAAAAAGAAATTCCAGAAGTGATGGAAGAAATAAAAACCAAAGCTGGGGAACCGCTCAGCGAAGTTTTGGTGAAAAATAAAGTTTTAACTTCCAAAGGCGAATGGAGGCGGCTGGTCTTGGGGAATGGAGTGCATGATTTAGAGAAGAATGATACGATCACTGATCAAAATATAAAAATTACAGAGAATTTAACTCTGAAAATAGGTAAAAAAAGATTTGTGAAAATTATTATCTAATGGTATCTATCATCCGGATCCTCATCGGTTTCTTCTTCGAACTTCAAAATACCGGCCTCGCCCTCTTCCAGAGTTTCATCGATTTCGCCATCCTCTACCTTAAAACCACTCTCTACTTCATCTTCATCGTAACTCATATTTATTTTAATTTTTTATTAAATTTAGCGACTCGCTAATAATTTCCTCCTTTGTAACAAAATAAAAAAGAGTTGGCAATAGAAAGTGTGGATAACTTGTCTCGCCTTTAACGAGACTACCGATTGTCGCTGATAATTAGACTGATGAAAACTGATTTTCATATCAGAACTTATCGGTTTTTATCGGAGTTGATCTGTGATTATATGCAAAGGCGGCAAGCGCGATCGCGATCGCGTCTAATTCATCGTCGGATTTTTTAGAATTGTCTATGTCAACTAATATTTTAACCATTTTGTTTATTTGGGTCTTGTCTGATCGGCCGTAACCAGTTGTCGCCACTTTTATTTGCGGCGGCGAGGCCTCAAATATTTTTAATCCGGCCATAGCGGCTTCGTAAACTACTACCCCGCGCGCTTCCGCAACGCGCATTACAGTCTTTTGATTGGTATTTAAAAATAAAGTTTCAATAGCCAACACTTCCGGCTGGTATTTTTTGATTATTTTGCGCACTTCCTCTCCGATTAAACGCAATCTTTCTGCAAATTCTAATTTTGCCGAAGTCTTGAAGCATTCGGAAAAAATTACAATATGTTTCGGAGCCGATTTCTCCATCACGGTTACTCCAAGACGCTCAAACCCCGGATCGATTCCTAAAATTCTCATATTCAGAAGTTTAACACTTTTTATAGGGTTTTGGTTTATCCCCACCAAAAATTTGACATATATATATCGGTTTATCATTACAAACAATGTGACATTGTTCTTTTCACTGGGTGGTGAGGGGAGCGTGTTGCAGACTGCAAAAACAACACTTCGAAGCCCGGCCGGCGGACTCCACAGGAGGGTCCGCCGGCCAATCAAAAGTCCTTAAGACTTTTTTCAATGAGAAGAGCCCTAAGGACTTTTACTCTTTCTACCTCTTTTTTATAAAAGTTTCTCTTACCCTTTCTTTAATTCAAACCCCAAATGCTCATAAGCTTTTTTGGTCGCCACGCGGCCGCGGGCGGTGCGTTCGAGGAGGCCTAGCTGGAGCAAGTACGGCTCTATCACTTCTTCGAGCGTGGCTTCTTCTTCAGAGAGCGCCGCAGCCATGGTTTTGAGGCCCACTGGCCCGCCGCTGAATTTTTCAATCAAAATTTCTAAAAACTTTCGATCCGAAGTGTTGAGGCCAATCTCATCCACGGCCAGCATGTTCAAAGCTGCTACTGTAGTTTTTTTGTCAATAATTTTTTTGCCTGCCCCGTAGGAAACTTGCTTTCCTTCGGGGCTGACTTGCGCAAAATCTCGCGCTCTTTTCAAAAAATAATTAGCAGTGCGGGGCGTGAACCGGCTTCTTTTGGCAATTTCTTTTAAAGCTTCCTCTTCTAGGATAATGTCCAAAAGTTTGCTGGATCGCTCGATTATTTTTGCGATTTCTTCATTGGAATAAAATTCTAGTCTAAAAACCCCACCGGAAAATCTTGAACGGAGGGGAGAAGAAATCATCGCCACTCGGGTAGTGGCCGCGATCAAAGTAAAAGGCGGGAGGTCTAATTGAATGGTGCGGGCGGAAGGGCCTTTGCCGATGATAATGTCGAGGACGCCGGACTCCATGGCCGGGTAAAGGATTTCTTCAACTATTTTATTTAACCGGTGGATTTCGTCTATGAATAGGATGTCGCCAGCAGCCAGGTTTGTGAGAATAGAAGCCAAATCGCCCACTTTTTCAATCGCCGGTCCGGAAGTTATTTTCATTTGCCGGCCAGTTTCTTTAGCTATCAAGTGCGCCAGAGTGGTCTTGCCGAGCCCAGGAGGTCCATAAAAAAGGATGTGCTCGGGGATATGACCACGTTCGGAAGCGGCCTGTAAAAGTATTTTGATGTTGTCTTTTATGTGTTTTTGGCCGATGTAATCATCCCAGCGGGTTGGGCGCAGGGTAGTGTCCAGGACAACATACTCAGTTTTTTCTATGGCTTTTTCAACGTTTTTTGGGTCTTGTTTGCTTGACATTATGTTACTAATATGCTATACTTAAAAGGTAGGGGGTTTATACACACAGTATGCACATAGCTATACACATTATAGCATTTCATAGAGACTTTTGGGTTTTCTTTATAGTAAAATAGTTTTAGAGGTTTTTTGAAGAAAGCATTAATCTCTAAGCAATCAGCTCACAAGGTTATACATCTTTGCATAGGACGTTCTGGTAGGATTTATCCTCTCTGGGGCTATCCTCTAATAATTTGTTACTTTTGGAGCCTAGCTCCGGAAGGATTGTTTAGAGATTAATGCTTTTTTATTTTATATTTGCTAATCTCTATTAGGGTAGCTTCTTCCCATTTTCACATAGCGGATCTTTCCCCCGAGTACGGGGGTGGGACCCTCGGGAAGCTCAAAATAGAGAGAATCTACCCTAATATTTATGAACCATAAAACAAAAATCGCTTTGATAGGTTACGGCAAGATGGGTCAAGAAATTGATGCGCTCTGCCGCGATTCGGAAGTTTTTGAAGTGGTTTCAATTAGTTTTAAAAATAACCTGCCTGCGCAGGCAGGAAATGACAAACTTGATTTGAAAGGTATCGCCAAGGCAGATATTGCCATCGATTTTACTTCCAAAGATGTGGTTTTAAAAAATATCGAAGCAGTTGCGAAATTAGGCGTTAATTTGGTAGTTGGCACTACCGGATGGTATAAAGATTTAGAGATGGTAAAAAAATTAGTTACGAAATACAAAATAGGTTTTTTGTATAGTCCGAATTTTTCCATCGGCGCCAATATTTTTTTCAAGATGATAGATAGCGCCTCTAAACTTTTTGCTAAATTCCCGGACTATGATGTCTACGGTTTGGAAATTCACCACAAGGCCAAGCTCGACAGTCCTTCCGGCACGGCTTTAAAGATCGCAGAAAAAATAAAAGGACTCAAGTTCACTTCTGTCCGGGCAGGACGAAATCCGGGTTTTCATGAAGTAACTTTTGATAGTTCGGCGGACGGCATAACTCTTTCGCATCAGGCATATAATAGAAGCGGGTTCGGGAAAGGCGCACTGGTCGCGGCCGAGTTTATTAAAAACAAAAAAGGAATTTATACCTTTGACGATGTAATGAAATAACAAGAAAATAATATGAGCAAAATAAATTTTTTTGGTTCTATTCCGGCCATTGTTACCCCATTTAAAAAAAATGGCGATCTAGACTTACCAGCATTGGAAAGACTAGTAGATTTGCAATTAAAGGGTGGCGTTGATGCAATAGTAGTGGCTGGTTCGACCGGTGAAGCGGCTACGCTCAGTGACGAGGAATATGTCACAGCTATAAAAACTGTGGTTAAAAAAGTCTCTAACAAAGTTCCGGTAATTGCCGGAGCCGGCTCAAACGACACTAAAAAAGCAATTCATTTATCTTCGCTTGCCAAGGAAGCCGGAGCGAATGCTCTTCTTATTGTGACTCCGTATTACAACAAACCAACTCCGAATGGCTTGGTCTTGCATTATAAAGCAATTGCCAAGACCGTAGATCTGCCGATTATTCTTTACAATGTTCCCGGTCGCACTGGGTCCAACGTCGCGCCACAAGTGATTTTACGAATTGCGCGGGAAGTGCCAAATGTTATCGCTGTCAAAGAAGCTTCCGGATCTCTCAATCAGATGATGGAAATCATACAGGGCGCCCCAAAATCATTTTCGGTTCTCTCCGGCGATGATTCACTGACCCTGCCTTTGATTGGTGCCGGCGGGCATGGATGTATCTCTGTAGTGTGCAATGAAGTTCCAAAAATGTTTTCTGATATGGTGCACCTAGCCCTAAAAGGAAATTTCCTCGAAGCGCAAAAATTGCATTATCAAATGCTGGAACTAATGAATGTTAATTTTATTGAAACTAATCCGATTCCGGTTAAAACCGCGCTCGCCATGATGGGTCTTATCTCGGAGAACTTTAGATTGCCGCTCACAACCCTAGAAGACAAAAATCGAGCTGTCTTAGAAAAAACTTTAAAAACAATGGGACTATGGCCGCTCTAAATAAAAATTACGACAAAATAGAAAGTACCTATCTCTTTTCCGAAATAGGGAGCCGTGTGAAAAATTTCATCCAGAAAAATCCTGGGGTGGAAATTATGCGCCTTGGCATCGGAGACACCACTTTGCCTTTGACGGGAACGGTTATAAAAGGATTGCTCCGAGAAGTGAAAAATTTAGGCAGTAAAAAAACATACAAAGGCTACAGTGACCCGCAAGGTGACCTCAAGCCCCGGACGGCTTTAGTAGATTTTTATAAAAAAAGAAATATCGATTTAAGCGCGCAAGAAATTTTTATCAGCGATGGGGCGAAATCTGATTCGGCAAATATTCAATCAATTTTTGGCTTGGACAATATCGTGGCCATTGCGGATCCGGTCTATCCAGTGTATTCAGACACTACAATTATTTCCGGCCGGACTTTAGTGTATATGAAATGCAATGAAGAGAATAGTTTTATTCCAGCTCTGCCAAAAGAAAAAGCTGACCTAATTTATATTTGCAGTCCGAATAATCCGACTGGTGCCGTTTTTACAAAAAAAGACTTAAAAGTCTTTGTGGATTATGCGCTCAAAAACAAAGCGATCCTCATTTTTGATGCCGCTTACGCTGAATATATTTCAGATAAAGCGCTTCCGAAAAGTATTTACGAAATAGCCGGAGCGAAAAAATGCGCCATCGAAATCAATAGTTTTTCCAAATGGGCTGGGTTTACTGGTGTGCGTCTGGGTTGGACTATTGTGCCGATGGATTTAGTTGTGGAAGGAGCCGAGATAGGGAAAGTTAATCATCTTTGGAGCCGGCGTCAGAGTACAATGTTTAACGGAGCATCCAATATTGCGCAAGCAGGTGCTCTCTCGGTATTATCAGCGGCTGGCCAAAAAGAAAGTAAAAAATTAATTGCTTATTACATGGACAATGCAGCTATAATCAAAAAAAGTCTTTCGGAACTCGGCTTCCAGGTTTTTGGTGGGGGAAATGCCCCGTATATTTGGGTCAAGACTCCGGGCGCTTTGAGTTCTTGGGATTTTTTTGATAAGTTATTAAAAGAAGCGCATGTCGTGGCTACTCCAGGTTCAGGTTTTGGGCGAGAGGGGGAAGGCTATATTCGCTTCAGTGCCTTTGCCGATACCGAAAACGTGAAGGCGGCGATGAAAAGCATAAAAGAGAATTTAAAAATACCCAAATGAATATCAAAGTAATGAAATTTGGCGGTACGTCAGTAGCCCATGCTTCTAATATTAATAAGGTTATTGATATTATTTTGGATGTAAATAACAAAAGTGACAAAATCGTGATAGTTGTATCAGCTCTAAGTGGCATCACTGATGACCTGATAATGCTCGCCAATCTGGCCTCCAAAGGTGATCTGAAATATAAAATAATTTTCCAAGCTATCTGCGGGCGGCACGATCAAGTCATCAAAGAATTAATTGATTTGAAAAATAAAAAAAGAGTAGTTCAGGAAATAAACGAAAAATATGACGAGCTCGAAAAAATAACCGCAAACATTTTTTCAGCAGGGGAACTTTCTCTCTCTGCCCTGGATGCGGTGATGAGTTTTGGCGAAAGACTCTCGTCCTATATAATCGGTGAGGCGATAGAGAGCCGTGGCATTGCCTGTGAGTTTGTAGATTCCAGGGAGATTATCAAAACTGATGATAATTTCGGCGGTGCAAGTGTGGATCTGGAAAAATCCCACAAGCTCATTTCAGACCATTTTAAAAATGGAACTTTATATATTATGGGCGGATTTATTGGAAGTACGAAAGATGGACAAACAACTACGCTCTCCCGTGGCGGGTCGGATTATACTGCATCCTTGGTGGGTGCGGCGCTCGATGCAGCCGTGATCGAAATCTGGACCGATGTTGATGGCATTATGACCGAAGATCCGAAGAAGATGAAAAACGCTCTCTTAATTCCGGAAATATCTTATGAAAAGGCCGAAGAAATGGCCTATAATGGTGCCAAAGTCATTCACCCCAAGACTATAAGACCGGCAGTGCTGAAGAACATACCCATATATGTCAAAAACACTTTCAATCCGAGAGGTAGCGGCACCAAAATAAGTAATAGATAAGCAATGATAAGAAAAAATAAAAAAATAAAAGTTGGGATACTGGGAGCAACCGGCATGGTGGGGCAACGTTTGATCGCTCTTCTTAAAAACCATCCCTGGTTCGAAGTAGTCGCTGTGGCTGCTTCCAGAAAGTCAAAGGGAAAAAAATTGGGATCCTTGACGGTATATTCGGTGGAGGACGATATCGAGATCATTGCCCAAAAATGCACCTTGGTTTTTTCGGCGATCGAGGCACCAAAAGATTTTATCCAAAAAATCGAGGAAGCTTATGCAAAAAAAGGTTTGCCTGTGGTTTCTAGTAATTCGGCTCATCGGTGGACGCCGGATGTCCCGATGATTATGCCGGAGATTAATCCAGAACATCTAGACATTATTCCAGTCCAACAAAAAAATCGCGGCTGGACGGGATTTATCGTAACCAAGCCTAATTGTTCGATTCAGTCGTATGTTCCCTTGATCCACGCCTGGAAAAAATTTAATCCCAAAAAAGTAATTGTCTCCACCTATCAAGCAATTTCCGGCGCCGGTAAAACTTTTGAGACTTGGCCCGAGATGGTGGACAATGTCATACCTTTTATTTCCGGCGAAGAAGAAAAATCCGAAAAAGAACCTTCGAAAATTTTTGGAGATATCAGAAATGGCAGATTTGTTTTAAAAAATACACCGCAAATTTCCGCCAATTGCATACGAGTGCCGGTGTCAGACGGCCACCTGGCTACCATCAATATTCAATTTAGGAAGAAGGTTTCGAAAGAAAAGCTGATTAAGTCCCTGAAAAATTTTAAGAATCCTTTAGATGTTTTAGATTTACCTTCAGCTCCAAAACCATTCCTGACATATTTTGAAGAGCCAGATCGACCGCAAACCAAACTCGATAGGGATTTGCACGCTGGAATGGGAATAAGTGTTGGCCGGATTAGGGAAGATTCCGTATTGGGCTGGAAATGCGTGGCTTTGTCGCACAATACTATTCGAGGCGCGGCCGGAGGGAGTATCTTAAACGCCGAATTACTAGTAAAAAAAGGATATATCAAAAAATAAAATCATGCTTAAATTTTATAAATATCACGGAACCGGAAACGATTTCATTATGCTAGACAATCGCAGTAATGTTTTTGATGTCAAAAGTGTAGATCGCATTAGACTCTTATGTGATCGCCATTTCGGTATCGGCGCTGACGGTCTAATTCTTCTTGAATCTTCCGATCAAGCGGATTGTTTTATGAATTATTTTAATGCAGATGGGACTATGGCAGAAATGTGCGGGAACGGCATACGCTGCACAGCAAAATTTTTTATAGATTATATAGAACCCCATGCAAAAGAACTATCGATTGACACAAGGGATGGAATAAAAAAAGTATTAGTAAATAAAGATGAAAGTTTTTCCGTTAATATGGGAGCTCCTGTGTTTAGTCATAAAGATTTCCCAAAAAATTCTCTTATTCTTGAAAATATTTCTTTCAATTTCGTTTCCATGGGGAATCCACACGCTGTTGGATTAGTGAAAAATATATCAAAAATTGACATATCGCAAATTGGCTCCAAAATAGAAAATGATTCTCATTTTCCAAACAAAATTAATGTGGAATTGGTGGAAAAAGTTAAAGATAATTATTTTAAAGTAAAAGTTTGGGAGCGGGGTTCCGGCGCGACTCTCGCTTGCGGCACTGGGGCTTGTGTTGTATATGCGATTCTAAAACTAGAAAATAAAGATATTAAAAAATTAACATTAGAATTCCCGGGCGGAAAATTATTTCTATCCGAAAATGAAAAAGGAGAAATTATTCTTCGGGGACCGGCGAACTATGTATTTGAGGGAAAAATAAATATTTAAATTTTAATTCCATTTTCTATTCCCCACTCAAGTCCACTACGCTTTGCACTTCGGCGAGCGAGGTGATGCCGTTTAAGATTTTTACTATGCCGTCTTGGCGCATTGACAGGATGCCTTGGTTGCTCGCCACTTTTTTGATTTCATGTTCGCTCGGATTCTCCGGTATTATTTTTTCTATAGCCTCGTTGGTTTTAATCGCTTCGAAAATTCCGACCCGCCCCTTGTAGCCGATTTTGTTGCATTTCTCACAGCCGACCGGAGAGAAGAGTTTTATGGGTGCGTCCGGATTTATTTTGTAATTTGCGAAGTTTTTTCCCTCTTGCCTGATACTGTCCAACACTAATTTAATAGTTTTATTTTCTTCCTCGGTTGGTTCGTTTTCTTTTTTGCAGAACTCGCAAAGTTTGCGCACCAGGCGCTGGGCGATGGAGAGCGATAGGGCTGATACCAAGATTTTTGGATTGACCCCAAGGTCGATCAATCGGGGGATGACGCCGGCGGCGTTGTTGGTGTGCAGGGTAGAGAAAACTATATGTCCGGTCAAGGCGGATTGGACGGCTATCTCAGCAGTCTCGCTGTCGCGAATTTCTCCGACCATCACCACATCTGGGTCTTGGCGGAGCGCCGAACGCAACCCTTCCGCAAAAGTGTAACCCTTTTCATCATTGGTCTGAGTTTGGGTTATGCCCGGCAAGTGGTATTCGATCGGGTCCTCAATGGTTATTATTTTTATTTCCGGGGAATAAATCTTTCGCAAAAATGCGTAAAGAGTAGTAGTTTTTCCACTTCCGGTTGGGCCGGTGATGAGGATCATGCCATTTGGTTTTGCTATTTCTTGCTCAATCACGGAAAACAGATAAGATTCGATTCCAAGTTCTTCAATTTTTACCTGGATAGACTTTGGATCCAAAATACGCATCACGATTGATTCGCCGTAAGCGCCGGGGATGAGCGAAGTACGAATTGAAATCTCTTCTTTATCCTCCATAATGCTGAAGCGCCCGTCTTGCGCTGTTTTGGAAGTGAGTTTCATGCCGGAGAGGAGCTTGACTCGTGAATTTATCAGGCGATAGATATCGGGTCCGAAGAAATTTATATCTTGCAGGACGCCGTCGAGCCGCAGTCGCAACCGTCCGCGGTTTTTTTCGGGCTCGATATGGATGTCGGAGGCCATGATGGCTATCGCGCCAGCCAGGATCACTTCAAGCAACCGCGAAATTTTATGAATTTTATTGCCTTCCAACACTTCAGCCACCAGCTTTTCAATGTCTTGAATATACTCAATATTTTTAGCCGTATCGCGTAAAACTTCCGGAGAAATATCCAACCCGCCGATCTTGGAACTCTCCGCCATCGAAAGTTCTCGATATCTGTCCCAGACTTTCTGCAAACTCCCGACCGAGGCCATGTAAAAAGTCGGTACCAAGTTGTGTCTCTCCATGCTATCCTTCAATGTTTTAAATAGATCTTCGGACGGCGAGCGGACAGCGATGAAAATATTTTTCCCAAAGAGCTTAAAAGGCGCGACCTTCATTTCTTTGGCATCTTTTTCCGATATAGCCCGCAGAGCTTCGTTATCAATGCCGAGGCGGTACAGATCAATATAGGGGAGATGGTATTTGCTCTCGGCGAGTGTCGCCACCAATTGCTCCTCTTCTTGCTTATGCAGTTCCTCCAACTGTTTCTTTTGTTTTTCTTCGTCAAAATCTGACATTTGTCATTTAATGATACAACATTTTAGCTATTCAATGTAGGCATAAGTCTCTTGACTTTTCTCTAAAAAAGGTATATAATTATAGGTGAGAAAGTTTACCTCAGGCGACTGTTTGATGAGGTGATAGCCTTCAATGGTGTCACAATCATCGTCTATGAACTGGTCAAGAACGCGACATTCTTGGAGATGCTCAAAGACATTGACGCTTCTTGCCAATGCTGGAAGAATGATGACCAAATTCTGGTCTTCGCTCAGAAAAATAAAGACAAGCTTGGTCCGAACGGCAACTTCTTCGAGCGCGAAGATGGTTTCGTTGCCTGCGTGGCCCTCGACGCGCTCGGTCAGCCCTACGTGCTCATCGTGAATCCGCTTTCGGACGACCGCACCTGGCACCCCCCGTATCAGCATCGCGTGTTCTCCCGGCAACACACACAGTAGCTTGGGCTCTGTTAAATCAAACCGTCTTCCCGTCTTCAACCGTAAAACCGCGTGGGAGACGGTTTTCTATTTACGCACCTCCTTTGACTGCCTTTATTTAATAATATAAAATGGAGAGGTGGAAATATCGCCTTTCCATTAAACATATTGCAAAATAATCAATGTGATGGCTACCGGTAACCTTATTGCCAAATTATACGAATCCCCCAAGACAATCCTGACCACAAAGGATATCGCTTTAATTTGGGAGGAAACTAACACTGTCAACCTTACCTCAAAGATTAAATATTACGCAAAAGAAGGATCACTTATTCGTCTCACTCGCGGTGTTTTTGCAAAGAGTAAAGAGTATGAGACCAAAGAATTGGCAACCAGCATCTATACTCCCTCCTACATAAGTTTTGAAACAGCGCTTCGAGAAGCCGGTATTATTTTCCAACACCAAGACTCAATCTTTGTGGCCGGCCCCTATCCAACCACAAAAAAAATAGGCAATCACACAATCACTTTTAGAAAACTGAAAGATAGCATCCTCTTCAATGCACTCGGTGTCAAAAATGAAAAAAATTACAGTATCGCCACACCGGAACGAGCCTTCCTCGACACCATTTATTTATCTCCTAAATTCTATTTCGATAACCTCCGATCCATTAACTGGGAGATATGCTTTGAACTTGCAAAGATTTATGATAACAAGCAATTAATAAAGCGAGTCGCTCAATACCAAAAACATGCTCAATAAAGAAAAACACCAGCTCATCATGGGACAAATTCTCCGAGATATTTACTCGGATACTTCCATTTCGTCCCTCATTGGATTCAAAGGCGGTACCTGTGCCTATTTTTTCTATGGCCTAACTCGTTTCTCTGCCGACTTAGATTTCGACCTTTTCTCTACCGATGAAGCAACACAAAAACTGGTGCATGAAAAAATCCACGGCATGTTAGGGAAATACGGCGACATCAAAGATGATTACATAAAGCGAAATACTATCTTCTTCCTACTCTCATACGGCGATGCAGATCACAATGTTAAAGTCGAAGTGAATGTGAGAATCCTGATGCCAGACATCAAAAAGCACTACGAAGTAAAAGAATATCTTGGTATTTCTATGTTGGCTGGCAAGAAAGATTATCTCTTTGCAAGCAAGCTCGCGGCTCTGACCACAAGAAGCGAAACAGCCATGCGTGATATTTACGATGTCTGGTTCTTTGGCACAAATCACTGGGATATTAATGCCGAGGTAATCCAAGCTCGAACCGGCAAAACCATCAAGGAATATATGGCTGATTGCATCCCAGTTGTCGAAGCGGTCAAAGATAACGAAATTTTACGAGGACTGGTCGAACTTCTACTGGGTGAAAAGGAAAAGGTTTGGGTTAAGAATCACCTCCGAAAAGAAGTGATCTTCCTGCTCAAGAACTACCAGTCGGTGTAAAAATAAAATTTATGCCTGCTTTTCCTTGAATTACGAAACTCCCAATTTACCCTAAAATGAGTTAAAATACAAAAAGCGCCGTGAGGCGCTTTTTGTATGAATACCACTATTCAACTACACTCTAATATTCTAGCAAAAGTTAAGTTTTTCTCAAAACAATTACAACTGAAATTACACAAAAGCAC
>MFVS01000007.1 GCA_001786195.1 Candidatus Nomurabacteria bacterium RIFCSPLOWO2_12_FULL_40_42 | reverse complement strand
ACAAAAAGCGCCTTATGGCGCTTTTTGTATTCTAGCATGATTGTGGTATATTTGGGGGATTAAGGGAGTTTCGTAATTCAAAGTTGTTTAAAGCATATCAAATTATGGATATTCTTTCAATTACTAAAAAATTGCTTTTTAAGGCTTTTTAATATAATATAAAAATATGTCTCAAGATAGACTTATAAAGCTTGCCTGCACTGTTTGCAAACGGATAAATTACTGGTCCAGCAAAAACAAGAAACTCGTTACAAAAAAGATCGAACTTTTAAAGTATTGCAATTGGTGTCGCAAGAAAACTAAACATAAAGAGGCGAAGAAGTAGATTTCTGATGCTTTTCTGCTATACTTTAGGGCAATCCTATATGGGTTTTTAGTGGGTCCATAGTTCAGTGGTAGAATTTTCGTCTCCAAAACGAAAGACTCAGGTTCAAATCCTGATGGGCCCGCACATGCAAGAAAGAATAAAAGACCTAGAAAAAGAAATACGAGAAATCAAGCAGCGAAACTTGCGAGTGGAAGCTGATAAGGCCTGGGAAGTCAGCTGGACCAGGATATTTTTTATTTCGATCAGCACTTATATTATCGGTGAGTTTTTATCCAAAAAATGTGCTCTTAGTCCAAGACTTCCATATGTCATATTAATCTTAATCGCCACTGTTCTAATAGGGGTTTTCCTTTTTAAGGAAAAGCTAAGCATGTTAGGAATTACCGGCATTATTCTGGTCTTCATTTCGATTGTATTGCTATTAATGAATTAAATGCTGGCACTAAGCATCTCTTCTTCCATCGCTCGCAACTCAAAATTAATCTTATAAAATAAGGTTTTTCTACTGCTTGCAATAATAATTTTTCTATATTAAAATATGTTTATGTTAAACGAACGTAAATATACAATAGAAACAGAACAAGAAACAGATGGCAGATGGATTGCTGAAGTTCTTGAAATTCCGGGTGTTCTTGCGTATGGTGATACTTTAGAACAGGCTCAGGCAAATGTCGAAGCGCTTACATTCCGAATTATGGCGGAAGAAATAGAAGAGAATACAAGTAAGAATGTTTTTGGATTTTCTAACATTGCCTTTTCTCTATCATGAATAATAAATGGTCAAGCAGTAAAGCAGGCAAGGTTTTAAGAGCCTTAGTTAAAATTGGTTGGGAAATCAAAAGACATAAAAGTTCGTCGCATATTATACTCGAAAAAGCAGGTTGTACTAACTATGTTTGGGCTTTTGGCAATAACGATGAACTTGGTTCAAAAATGTTATCGCGTATAGCAAAACATACTGGTTTGAAGGTCGATGATTTATAATTCTCTCGACAATTTGAAAGCCCGCATATGGAAGAAAGAATAAAAAACCTAGAAAAAGAAATACAAAAAAAGTGGTGGATAAAAAGACATGCCCGAAAAGAAAATTAGGTTTATATGAATTTAAATCCCAAAACCAAGTTAATAATTGAGAGTTTGACGCTTAAATTAAATTCTTTGGCCAACGAATTATCAGCCAAAGGTAAAAATATCATTAATCTCACTGCCGGCGAGTTGGATTTTCCGACACCGTTATATATCCAAAAAGAAGTTAAAAATAAAGTGAATTTAAATAAATATACTCCGACGGTCGGAATTTCAACTTTAAAACATATGATTGCCGGACAAATTTATAAAGATTACAAATGGAAAGTGACAGCGGAGAACGTGGCCGTGACTGCCGGCGGCAAGCAAGCTCTTTTTGAGAGCATGTTCGCCATTCTTCAAGAAGGGGACGAGGTGATCATTCCTACTCCCGGTTGGGTTACTTATAAATACCAAATAATTTTGAACAACGCCAAACCTATTTTAGCGCCTCTAAATAAAAAGTTTGATTTGGATATAAAAGAAATACAGAAAGTTATTTCCAAAAGGACTAAAGCCATAATTTTAAATAGCCCAAACAATCCCTCTGGTTCTTTTTATAGCGCCGCTTCGTTAATTGCGCTTAAAAAAATTATCAAAAATAAAGCGATCTATTTAATTGTGGACGATATTTATAGTAAAATTATTTATGACAAAACTTATCGAACGCCCGCGCTATTTGCGCCCCAGAAAAAATATTTGATTTTAATAAATAGTTTTTCTAAAAGCCAAGCTTTAGCAGGCTGGCGAGTGGGCTATGTTATCGCCAATAAAGAAATTATCCAAGCAGTAACTTCGTATCAAAGCCATACCACCGGGAATGTGTCGTTGCTTTCTCAGATTGCGGCGCAGGAAATTATTAAAAAAGGGGATAAAACTAAAAAATTTATCCAAATATTAAAAAAAAGGAGAAAAATAGTGGCTAAGTTGCTGCAAACTATCCCCAGAATTTCTTATGATCTGCCAAAAGGCGCTTTTTATTATTTTATCAATGTTTCCAGAATAGAAACGAATACAGAAAAATTTTGCGAACATTTATTAGAGGCAGGATTAGCCTTAGTCCCGGGAGAAGCGTTCGGTTCTCCAGGATTTGTGCGTTTATCATTTTCCGCCTCAACCTCAAAACTCATCAAAGGCATAAAGATTTTTAAAAAAATATGCAAAAAATATTAAAATGATAAAAATTCCCAAAACTATGGCGACCCAGCATCCAGATAATGCCAAAGCCCCGTATTGGGAAAAAGATGGCAACGGATTTATTAGTTCTAAAGAAGAAACTATCGAATGTGTGGATGCTTTTCGCAATTTGGGAGTGGAAGAATTTATGTGGGATTGGGAAGGCAAGTTCACAGATGAAGCGATTGTTGATCGATTGTTTCATTACTATTTTGATTATTTTAAAAAGCATCCCTTGGGTCTTAAAAAACGTTTAACTTTCCGCATTCCTAATATTTGGCAAGAAAAAGGTTATAGCTTGATCCGCGCTTTGATGGTTGTGCTGACTAGTGAGGATTTTGCCCGCGACTTGAAATTTCATTTCCCGCCTCTTTTTGAGGTTATTTTACCGATGACGGAAAATGCGGAACAATTGATTTTTATCCAAAAATCTTTTAGGGAATTAGCTCAGCTGAAATCCAAAATGTTCAGTAAATTTCGTCAAAACACGGAATATGTGAGAATTATTCCTTTATTTGAGGGGGTCGATACGCAAATCAAGGCAAAAGAAATCCTGCGGAGGTATCTCCGGCTACATAAGAAAACTTTTGGATTCGTTCCTTCTTTTTTGCGAGTTTTTATTGCGCGTAGCGATCCGGCCATGGTTTCCGGCTTGGTGCCCACAGTGTTGGCTAACAAAATTATTCTTTCCGATTTGAGAGAATTGGAAAAGGAAACGGGTATTCGCTTTTTTCCCATTTTGGGCGCCGGATCGTTACCATTTAGAGGAGGACTTAGCCCATTAACGATAAAAAAATTCTGTCTAGAATATCCCGGGGTAAATACTATTACCATTCAGTCGGCTTTCAGATATGATTATCCATTGCGTAAAGTCAGACAGGCCATAAAGTATTATAACAAAAAATATTTCGGCCAGTCTCCAATTATTTCTAAACCGGAAAGAAAAAAAATTATTGATATAATCGCTATTTTTAAAAAAAAATATCAATTTTCTTTTGATAAAATTATTCTGGATTTGGAATTTCTCTTTAAATCTTTTCCGCCTCGGCGCGAAAGACATTTGCATATTGGATTGCTTTCTTATGGACGCAAAATAAAGAAAATGACCTTGCCTAGAGCGATCACATTCACTGGTTCTTTTTATTCTCTCGGCATTCCGCCTGAATTTTTGGGGATTGGCGGTTTTATTAAATTAAAGCCAAAAGATTTTGCTTTGCTTGATAAGCATTACAAAAATTATATCAACGATTTAATCCAAGCCGGAAAATTTTTAAATTGGAAAAATTTAAAAAAATTATCGCAAAAAAATAGAGGTTGGGAAGAAATTGCCGATGATTTAAAAAAAGTGGAAAACATCCTAAAAATCAAATTTGGGTCTTGGAATAAAAAAGGCATTCGATATTCCAAACTCACCAGTCTATTATTGCGTCCGAAGATTAGTCACAAAGAGATTCAAAAATTGATCAGTCAAACCGGAGTCTTGCGAAAAAGTTTGGGTTAAAAAATTGTATTGCTATCGATATGATACAATATCCTAAATGAAAAATGGGAAGAAAAAACTAAAAAAAAATACTGCGGAAATGCTTGTCCGATGCCTGGAAGCTCATGGAGTCAAGTATATTTTTGGTGTGCCGGGGGAGGAGAATCTGACTTTTTTAGAGACCGTTCGGAGATCTAAAATTAAATTTATCACCACGCGGCACGAGCAGGTCGCGGCTTTTATGGCGGCCACTATTGGCCGGATGACTGGCAAAATTGGCGTGGCGCTTTCGACTTTAGGCCCCGGAGCGACGAACCTAATGACTGGCGTGGCTTATGCGCAACTCGGAGGTTTCCCGCTTTTGGTCATCACCGGCCAGAAACCGATCAAAAAAAACAAGCAGGGAAAATTTCAAATTGTGGACATCGTGGCGATGATGAAACCGGTTACAAAATATTCTGCAACTATTACCAAAGGTGAAGATGTGCCGAGTATGGTAGCGGAAGCAATAAAGCTTGCCGAAACGGAACGTCCGGGCGCGGTGCATTTGGAATTGCCGGAAGATATTGCGGAAGAAATTTGTAATGCGAAACCAATTGCTGTTCCTAAAATTATTTATCCTAAGGCAGATAAAAAATCTGTCAATGAAGCTCTTGCGATAATTAAAGATTCCAAGCACCCGATTGTCATTTTGGGCGGCGGAGTGAATCGAAAGTTTCTTTTTAGAGAAGTAGGCGAGTTTTTAAGAAAAACGAGGATACCTTTTATTACGACGCCGACAGGCAAAGGAGCGTTCGATGAAAGTTCAGAGCTCTACATCGGTACGACGGCATTATCCAAGGGCGATTTCGCAAATCAGGCGCTTCTGGCTGCGGACGCGATTGTCTTGATCGGGCATGATGTTGCGAATACCCCGCCGATTATTCTGACTTCTCTAGATGCTCCTAATTGCAAAGTTGTCCACGTGAATTTCTTTTCTTCTAGCGCCAAGGATGTTTATATTCCGACACATGAAGTGATCGGAGATATTGCGAACACTCTTTCGGAATTTACAAAAAAAATAACTATCAATCCGTCTTGGGATTTCGGTTATTTTTTAAAAGTGCGGGATGCTTTTCGGGCATACTTAGCTCGATATGCTGACTCGCAAGATTTTCCGTTGCGTCCAGAGAGGGTTATTTCGGATATCCAAAAATCTCTGCCTTCCCCCGGTACGCTTGCGCTCGACAACGGCATGTATAAAATTTATCTTGGCAGGCAGTTTGTAACCAGAGAGCAGAATAGCCTGCTTCTCGACAATGCGCTCGCGACTATGGGCGCGGGGTTGTCTTCTGGTATGACGCTCAAGATGCTTTACCCTAAGAGAAAAGTTATCGTCGTGGCCGGAGATGGAGGCCTGATGATGACTATTGCCGATCTTGAAACGGCCGTCCGCCTTAAAATTGATCTTGTTGCACTAATCCTGGACGATTCGGGCTATGGCATGATAAGTTGGAAACAAAAAAGAATGAAATTGCCTAGTTTTGGCATTTCCTTTGGTAATCCGGATTTTGTAACACTCGCCGAGAGTTTCGGAGCTATCGGGCACAAAGTTTCCAAAGCAGAAGATCTCTTGCCAACTCTTAAAAAAGCTTTAAACTCTAAAGGGATGCATATCATTGCTTGTCCGATAAATTACAAAGAAGCCAACAAAAAATTAGGTTCTAGTTTCTAGCACCTAGCCCCTAACCCTATGATTCAATCCAAAAATCCGACAACTGAAAAAGTTTTAAAAAATTTTAAGGAAATTTCCGACAAAGAAATGGAAAAGAAAATTTCGCTCGCCGCAGAGGCTTTCCAGTTTTGGAAGAAAACTTCTTTTGAAGAACGAGCTACCTTAATGCTCAAATTAGGAGACTATTTGCGCAGTCATGCCGAAGATTTTTCCAAACTGCAGATGCTCGAAATGGGGAAGACGATGAAGTCCGGTCCGATCGGCATCAAAAAATGCGCTCTCTTGTGCGATTATTACGCGGACAATGCGGAAAATATTTTAAAGAATGAGATATTGCAAACGGATCATAAAGAACAATATGTAAAGTTTGATCCGCTTGGCATTGTCCTTGCGATAATGCCTTGGAATTTTCCATTTTGGCAGGTGTATCGTTTCGCCGTACCGGCTCTGATGGCTGGAAATGTCGGTCTTTTGAAACATGCTTCTAACGTGCCGCAGTGCGCGCAAGAGATCGAGAAATCATTTCTCGCTTCTGGATTTCCTAGAGGCGTTTTTCAAAATCTGTTTCTTTCTCCAGGGCGAGTGGAAGGATTAATTCGAGACAACAGAATAGCGGCGGTGACTTTGACAGGCAGTGAAAAAGCAGGAAGCGAGGTCGCCCGCATAGCCGGAGAGGAAATAAAAAAAGTGGTGCTGGAGCTCGGCGGCAGCGACCCGTTCATTGTTTTCGCCGATGCGGATATTTTTGAGGCGGCAAAACTTGCCGTTCTATCCAGACTGCAAGGCAACGTCGGACAGAGCTGTATTTCCGCCAAGAGGTTTATCATCGAAGAAAGTATCAAAGAAAAATTTACTAAATTAGTGGTGGAAGAATTTAAAAAATTATCCATTGGCGATCCCGCTGATCCAAAAACTGACATCGGCCCTTTGGCGACAGAGCAGATTTTACTGGACGTGGAAAAACAAGTGAAGAAGTCAGTAGAGTTCGGAGCCAAAATTGTTTACGGCGGCGCTCGAAGAGCTGGTGAAGGATATTTTTACTTGCCGACCGTGCTTACTAATATCAAAAAAGGCATGCCCGTTGTAGACGAAGAAGTTTTTGGGCCGGTTCTGCCGATTATTTATTTTAAAACGGAAATGGAGGCAATTCAAATTGCGAATGACACCAGGTATGGTCTGGGCGCTTCGATATTTACTAAGGATATTGAAAAAGCCAAGCGTCTGATTTCACAAATCGAAGCGGGAAGTGTCTGTGTGAATGACATGGTCAAGTCGGATCCGCGGGCGCCTTTCGGCGGAGTAAAAAAATCCGGCTATGGCCGCGAACTCGGCGCCTATGGCATAAAAGAATTCGTAAATATAAAAAATGTGTGGTTTGGGTAAAATGGCTACAGAGCGCTTTAGACTTTAGAAATACCATGGAAACTGGAAACTCCCGAAAGGTAGTTTTTATGAGCTATTTTTTGTGCTTGACTTATAAATTCTCTTAGCATATACTCTCCTTACGTCTTTCTATAAATTGGAATGACGTTTTAATTTCCCCACAAACAGGGGTAAACACTCTCTTTGACAATTGAATGAATTTTAGAGAACAGGTGCAAGTCTGTTCTGTTTTTTTGAGTAAGTATAAAATAATTTTTAGAGCAAAAGATTGAACTCTAACAAGTAACACAAATACTACAAGCGTAAACGCTTCTGTTTTTTGTTTTGTTTCGTTCCTAAATCAAAATGCTTTGCATTTTGATCGGACGATCCGCCTTTGGCGGATTTAGTCTATAACTTTTATTTAGAGTTTGATCCTAGCTCAGGATGAACGCTGGCGGCGTGGATAAGGCATGCAAGTCGAACGAATTTTCTAAAATCGGAGATGCGATTATATCAAGTCAAAGTTTTTAAAAAATTAGTGGCGAACGAGGTAGTAATACATAGGAACTTTCCCCAAGGTCGTGAATAATCCGTCGAAAGACGGACTAATACACGATGGTATCCGACTTTGGTCGGATTAAAGATTTATCGCCTTGGGAAAGGCCTGTGCGGTATCAGCTAGTTGGCGGTGTAATAGACCACCAAGGCGGACGCCTAGGGGAGCTGAGAGGCTGACCCCCACCGATGGTACTGAGACACGGACCATACACCTACGGGTGGCTGCAGTCGAGAATCTTCCACAATGGA
>MFVS01000006.1 GCA_001786195.1 Candidatus Nomurabacteria bacterium RIFCSPLOWO2_12_FULL_40_42 | reverse complement strand
ATATATGATAGTATTCACCACTAACTAGCGGCACCTTGCGCATTGACATATAGATATTATAAATAATTCATTTTGCGGAAGCAAGGCTTCCGCACCTTAGCGAGTTTAATTGTCTTTCGCCGCTTCGAGAGTAACCGGCACATTCTTCTCCGCTCCGCGGTGCAGAATTTTCAGATTAACGACTTGGCCAATTCTTTTTTCGCGAATAATCGAAGCGAGGTTTGCCTTCTCGTCTAATTTTACTCCATCAATTTCGAGAATTATATCGTTTTCCACAATACCCGCTTTGTCAGCCGGACTGCCCGGGATAACCGCAAGTTCATTCCTGTTGGCTCCAGCCTTAACTAACACCCCATAGTCCACTGTGAGATTATTTTTATCTTTCATTTCTGGATTCACAGCTAAATAACGAACACCCAGGTAGGGGCGAACAATTTTACCGATCGATTTTACCGATTCGATTGCGCTCTTAACGCTATTTATCGGCAAGGCAAAACCAATATTTTGTGATCCCTGCGCTACGGCCACATTAACCCCGACCACCTTGCCGGAGAGGTCCAAAAGCGGCCCACCGGAATTTCCCGGATTAATCGCCGCATCGGTCTGAATGACACGATCCAGAACTTCTAATTTTCCAGAATTATCGCCAGTGGTTATAGAACGCGCCAGTCCCGAAACAACTCCGACCGAAACTGTGTTCCTAAATTCACCTAAGGCATTCCCGATCGCGATCACATTTTGCCCGACTTCGAGGGTATCGGAATTGCCGAGAGAAAGAGAGGGATAGCCCGATCCGTCTATTTTGATGAGCGCGATATCCAAAACCGGATCCCGAGCCGTAACTTTGGCTATGTGTTTCTTGCCATCATTGGTAAAAATAGTATACTCCACGTCTTTTTGGTCCACCACATGCTTGTTGGTGACAATCAAGCCATCACTCGAGACAAAAAATCCCGACCCGCCGCCAATTTCTTTTTTCTCGGTGCCATTTTGGCGGTATTGCGGAATATTAAAATTAAAACTGGGAAAACCGGGGAATAGATCACCGAAAGGATTGGCTGGCTGATTCGGATCGATATAAGTCTCATACTTCGGAATTTCCTTGGAAATAATAATCGAGACAACAGCCGGATTGGTTTTTTTGACCGCATCAATCACGAAATGTTCCTGCGAAAAAATTGTCTGCTTTTCTAAAATTTTTTCAGTGCCGGCTTTGGTGTCATCTTGATTTTGGGATTCTTGTAAATATTCTCTCGCAAAATATTCGAAGATATTAGCCCGATAATACCAGATTAAACCAATTCCCATGAGGATAATCAGCAAAATCGATAAGAAGCTGATTAAAAAAATTGAAACAAAATCTTTATTTTTAAAAATGTTTTGCATAATAAAATATTATATTTATTTTCTTATTTTTAGCAAGTTGTTTTTGTATATTTTTTCTTTGTAAGGCCTTAAACGCATTATTTTGGCCGAAATGTTCTTATTTTTTAGACCTTTTTTGAGATTCTGAATATATTCTTTTTGGTCATATCCTAGGGCAATTATGTCGGGACATTCTTTCACGATATGTGGAATATGATTTTTGACGCCAGATAAAACTACCTTATCAACTAAGGGGCAATTTTTTACCAAAATCATCCTTTCATTTTCATTCAAAAACGGCGGCTTTTTTTTTATTCTAGCCACGTTTGTATCTCTGGCTATTGAAACAATCAAGAATGAATTCTTAATGAGGTTTTTGGCCTGCTTAAAAAAATTAAGATGCCCCTCGTGCAATCCGTCAAAGGTTCCAAAAACCATTATTCTAGTTTTCCTGGACATTTTTTAATCATACAACAACTCTAGGTAAAAGCGAGCTAATACGGGTAGTTATTTCATAATTTATCGTATCCGATTTTTTCGCTATCTCTTCGGCAGTGATTTCCTCCCGGCCTTGTATCCCGATAATTACGACTTCGTCTTCTATTTTTACTTTCGGTAAATAGCTGACATCGACGGCAAACATGTTCATGGATATCCGTCCGAGAATTTTACAGCGAGTGCCTTTGATCAAAACTTCTCCATTATTTGACAACCCTCTATCAAAACCATCTGCATAACCTTGAGGAATAATAGCGATTTTTGTTTGCTTGGTGGTTTTATAAGTCAGTCCATAGCCAATAGTGTGACCTTTTGGTAAAATTTTCACTTGAGCGACTTTTGTCTTCCAGGACAAAACCAGTTTTAGTTTAAATTTGAAATTTTTATTTTTTAGGTACAGAGATTTTAAATATTCGGAGGGCCACAGACCGTAAGCACTTAATCCAAGCCGGACCAGAGAATGAATTCCTTGATTTTTTTCATAGGCCAAAACACCAGAGCTCGCAGATATGTGGGTTTGTAAGTTTTTAAAACCAAATTCATCTGCTAGCTCTATGGCTCTTTGATATTCATCAATTTGTTTTTGCGCATGCGAAAAATCGCGGGTGTCTTCTATGTTTGCAAAATGTGCGTAGATCCCAGCTAATTTTATATTTTTACATTTATTTATTTCAGCGAAAAGTTGCGGCAAGTCGCGAAGCAAAAAGCCTTCACGTCCCAAATACGCATCTACTGGAATATGAATTTCTTGTTGGGTCCTAAATTTATGTGCCACTTTGTTTAATTCTTTTAATTGTTGTACTGAAAAAATTGTTAGAATACAATCTGGTTTAACCGCCTTTAATAAATCTGCCTTTGACACATATCCCAAAAGAAAAGTCTTCTTCTCACTTACTTGGCGTAATAAATTCAATTCCCACAAGCTATTTACCTGAAAATAATCCACATATGGCTCCAGAATTTTTGCAATTTCATTTTGCCCATGACCATAAGCATTGCCCTTGATAGCGACACAAATTTTCGTTCCCGTCTTTACCAAATTCCGAAACTGTTTGATGTTATGAATCAAATTCTGGGTCGATAATTCAATATAAGCCAGCGGCAATTTATTAATATCCCGCATTTTGAATAATTTTCTCTAAAAGTTGTAACGGATAAATCGGCGGCTTCTCGGTCAAGGCTTGATGGTAAATCACTGTCGATGGAGTAAGAGCAGGCAAAGTATTGACTTCGATGATTATGAGCGCTCCAGTTCTCGTGTTCATAAAAGCGTCGAGGCGCGCGTAACCTTTGATTCCGATTTTCTCCCCGAGCTTTTGCGCCAGTTCCCGAGTTTTCAAAACTATTTTTGGTTTGATAATAGAAATAGGCGGCGGAGTAATATTTATGCCAGTGCCGCCTTGGAATTTTTCTTCCACCGAAAGCACTTCCCCTTCGGCTATGGTCAAGCTCGGATTTAGAGCGCTCAATTTTTTATTTTCTTCTAAGAGTCCGATAGTGACTTCGATCCAGCCGTCTTTTCTTGTGTATTTTAATTTATTACCCTTGAAATGAATCGAATCTGTCCGGATAAATTTTTCAAAAAGAATTTCTCGCACCTCACTGCTCGGCATTTCAATTATGCTTGCTTGGTTGCGCAAAATTCCGGCCGGAATAAAATTTTCTTTTTTCATCAAATACAAGAGATAATTTTTCAAATCCATATCTCGATACAAATGAACCACTCCCGTCGAACAGCCATCGTCTTTTGGTTTGACAATGATAGTTTTAGTATTGAGCGCCAAGCAAAGATGCCGCCAAAGATCTTTTATCTTATCCATTTCTATTTTATCCAGAGACAAAACTCTCTGCGGCGCGGTGGTCACTCCTTCGATATTGGCCTGCCGGATAAATTCCCCGGTCACAAATTTGTCCATGCAAAGCCGGGAAGTCGCTTCATCGGAGCCGTTAAATCTAATTCCCCTCTCGGAGAGCATTTTCTGGAAATTACCGTTCTCGCCGTCACCGCCATGCAGACCGAGGAAGACAAATTCGGATTTATTGACCTGATTGATGAAATCCTCAAAAGATATTTGCTTAGGCACAAAAAATGGCTCGGTCGCTTCGCCTTCTTTTAAAAGAAGTTCGGTTTGGACTTTTCTCACAATATTTTCCGTATTTTGTAATCCCACTTGCGCATCTTTGGCATTAGTAATTATTTCTTCCACCGTGTGGTTCAGAATAAGCGCATACGGCAACTCCCAAATGTTGTTTTCAAAGTCTAGCAAATAGGGCTTTGGCTTGTATAAATTTGATTTGCGTAATTTCAGCCAGACGTTGGTGCCAGTCATGAGAGACACTTGCCGTTCAGAAGTTTTACCGCCAAATAAAACGGGCACAGGTTTTTTATTTTCTATATTTTTTCTTTCGAACTCCGAGAATTTAATTCTCTGCCGCAAGCATGAATTTCGGACAATGTAATGAAGCAGGTCGCCATGACTCATGCCGATCCGGGACGCTTGCTGAAAAAGAAAACTATTCTGCTCCATTCCGGAAATTGGATTAAAATCAGAAAACCAAATTTCACCGCTAGATAAGAGCCAACCGTCAAAACGAGCAAACTCTTTCATGCCGAAAAGTGAGAAAAGCTGTTTGGCTTCGGTTTGGATTTTTTCGATTATGGATTCGGGAAATCTGGCCGGACAATGATATTTGACTTGGTTGGTCGGCAAATATTTTTTGCGGAAATCAAAAATTCTGCCTTCATGATATGCAAGTTCAATTTCTGAAGGAATTAATGCAACCGGCAAGCCCAATTTGTTTTGCAAAATTATGACGGTAAATTCTTTGCCCTCGGCAAAAGGCTCCAAAATTGCTCGGGTATCCATCCGCTTGGAAAAAATAAAGTTCACTTTCTCTAAGGCTTCAGGCGCAGAATTTACCGAAAAAACTCCAATACTAGATCCACTGGTCGCAGGTTTTACAATGGCACGCGTTATTTTATTATTTCTGAAAAAGTCTTCAACAATTTTTTTGTTGTCTTTGGAATAAATTTTTAGAAGGCTAGAAGGAAGAGTAAAAAAACCTTTTTCATTTAAAGTTTGATTCGCTTTATATTTGTCAAAAGCTATTTTGCAAGCATTTGATCCCGAACCAATGAAAGAAATTTCTTTTTTTTCTAAAAATGACTGAATTTGCCCGTCCTCGCCAAAAGACCCGTGCATAGCCGGCATGACGATATCTACCGACTTTAAAAGTTTGACCAAAGATTTTTCGCTTAAAGGAGAAAATTTCTGCGCTAATTTGAAATCAAAATCCGAGGGATTGTTGGAATAAAGTTCGGCCCGGGAAATTTTATAGGCTCTCTTTTTTTGGTCAAAATAAATTGGGACAATTTCAATATTTTCGCTCCCCAAATGGTCCAAAACACTTCTGGCTGAATTTAAAGATATTCCCCGCTCCAGCGACGGTCCGCCGGTAAGTAGTGCTATTCTGAATTTTTTCTGTAAATTTTTGCGAAAAATCGTTTTCGACATATCCTTACAGGATAGCACTATTTAAATCTTTTGCAACATTAGTCAAGTTTTTACAACTTTTTTTGGTAATTAAGACCATATCCTCGATCCGAATTCCCCAAAAGCCCTTAAAATATAAACCAGGCTCGATGGTCATCACGCAGCCCGTTGGAATTATGTCTTCGCTTTTTGGCTTGAAATTCGGCCATTCGTGAATCACTGTGCCGACTCCGTGACCTAAACCATGCTTAAAATTGTTTTTAAATTTGCTACTCAAAAATTTCCTGGCAACGTTGTCTATTACTTTTGCTCTACGTTCACCTGTCTGTATTTTTTTCAATGCCCGATTTTGCGCTTCTAAAACTGCCAAATAAATTTTCTTTTGTTTAGCAGGCGGCTCACCCCAGAAATATGTGCGAGTCATATCCGAACAATAATGGTTCACTGTGCAGCCGAAATCAAACATAATGATGTTTCCTTTCTTGAGCTTGGAACTGCCGGGCTCATGATGAATATTGGCGGTATTTTTTCCAAAAGCAACAATCGGAGGAAAAGCTAAAATCGGTGTGCCGCCTGCCTGCGCAGGCAGGTATTTTGCAAATCCATCAGTGACAAACTTTGCGGCTGCAATTTCTGTCACTCCGGTCTTGAGTTTCTGTAAAACATCTTGTAATACTCGCTCGCTGATCCGCTGCGCCTTGATTATATTCGCGAGCTCTTGCTTACTTTTTACCGCTCGAACTTCGTGGATTAGTTTTATTTTCATATTTTAATACACTTCTTGCTTGTAACAACTGTCACAGTAAATAATCTCTGGTCGCTCCGGAGCGTAACTGGTTTCAAATTCATTTTTACATCCCTTATTCATACATTTCCGGTGATAGATCCTTGGCGGATTTGATATTTCGATTCTTTCCATATGACGACAATTGGGGCAAAGTTTCGGCAATGGCACTTCCAACATTTTACAAATATTTAGTTCATTTTGAATAATTAGAAAAGCAGTTGTGCATTTATGATTGCAATGGCCCAAATGTTCACACTGTATGATTTCTTTCAAGATTTCTTCGTTTGCGTCCTTTATCGTTGGTAACTGATTGGAAAGAATCGTGGGTTTATAATTTTTTGTTTCTGGCTCTTTGTATTTGTATCCTTTTTCTAAAATTTCTTCTTTAGTTAATGGGAAATATTCAGAAACCGCCGAATTGTTATAACTAAAAGGTATAATTTCTATTGGGAAAAATTCGCCATATTTAAATACCCTGCTTTTTTTGTCTTTGTACAGCATGTCATCCATTTGTTTTTTTATTTTTTCTACTAGAATTTCATATTCTTCTTTTTTATATTGTTTATTGAAAATACAGTAGGATTTCTTGCGAAGTCCAGCGCAAGCAAAAATGTTTTCACTGTTATAAACGTCATCCGAATAGGACACATTATGAGAATCATATACACGGCTACAAAAGAAAACTCGATTGCACGCAAACGAGCTATGTAATTCATAGTTTTCGCTCGCTCCTAATCCTACATGATCTAAATCAAAACAATCCTTTGCCCCACTGGGAATGTAAAAAGAATAACTGACATTGTCGCAATCTAAGCCCCAAAAAATTCGCCGACAATTTCTTACTTGTTCTAAATTATCTCCGCTAGAATTTACGATATTTTTTATATTTGCGTATTTTCTTGGAAAATTTAACGAGTATTCCCAAAATTCTTTTTTTATTTTTTCTAAATTTCCCCTGTCAGAGAGATTTAATTCTTTTAATTTTTTCTTGTATTCCTCTTTGGTATATTGTTTGTTAAAAATACAATGAGTTTGGCCTATTAAATTAGTACATCCTATACAATCAGAACAGTTTCGGCAACTATATATAAGCCATGAATCCATGCAATTTTCTGAATAGTATCCGAATCTCACTTTAAAACAGCTGGCTAAGTTAACAGAATCCAAACAAAGCTCGCTCTTGCGAGAAAAATCAACATCAAGACAATTTTTTATAAACAAATTCTGTGCACAATAACTACAATCTTCATAATGATGTCCACCAAAGACCAAATAGCAATTTTTTAGATAAACTGCTTGATTGGTGTATTCACTATTTACAGCAAAATCTTGATATAAAGCCCGGCGGGGAATTTTTTTAAAAAGTTCGCCTAATTGTTCGAAAAAGTTTTTAGAAAAATCGTAATCTTGACCGTAATCCATCGGATTCCATTTATCGGAAGCAAAACAATCATTGCAATAAACTATGTATCCGTTTTCGGGAGCATACATTGAAATCACAGTTTTTTTGCAAAAATCACAATCTTGCTTATACAAAGATCTTTCATTACGAAAATTCATCCTTCTTATCATTCGGCACTCTGGACACCAGGTGGGTGGCGGAACATTTATTTTTTTATAAAACCCGAAATCTTCCGACTCTATTGTGAAATCTTTCTTACAATTTTGACATACCTTACTTTCACTTTTCATATTTTTTATATTTACCTATTCGCGCGAATAAGACCATAGAGATTAATACCTTTAAAACAATTTCAAAACATCATTGTAAGTCACCACCAACATGAGCAGGATCAAAATCCCGAACCCTATCATGTTGGTCATATTGGCGACATTCGGATTTATCCTTGAACCTTTTATTTTTTCAATCAAGAGAAAGAAAAGCCTTCCACCATCGAGCGCTGGGAATGGTAAAAGATTGATAATTGCCAGGTTGACCGAAATCAGCGCCGCGAAACTCATTAGATACACAAAACCGAATTTGGAAGCATCGTCCACAATCCCCACCATCCCGACCGGGCCGCTAAGTGAATCAAAGCTACCTTGCCCTTGCAGACTACTAGCAATCAGGCCGTAAAGCCCCACAACCATGCCCTTAGCCGTACCGAGGGCCAACTTCAATCCCTCCCAAAAAGCTCTGAAAAAAGGCAATTTGACTGTTCCGATCTGATCCATGGCAATGCCCACCATCGGCACGCCGCTCTCATTTATGGTCGGTATAATTTCGGCAACACGAATATTATTATCCTGTCCGCGCAAATATTCTATTTTAATTTCTTCCTTGGAGTGTGTTGCAATAAAAGATTTTAAAGCTTCCGGATCATTGAAGGAAACTATTTTATCTCCGGATTGGAGTCCGGCCAGAGAAGCTGGAGAATCTGCTCGCACCGAAACTACCACCAAATGCACATCAGTGAGAGGATAATTTTGAGACTGACTATTCACAGATGCAGGTAGTCCAGACATAAACCCAAAGGAAAACAAAAGCCAGGCTAACAAAAAATTCATAAACACTCCGGCAAAGAGAACGATCGCTTGCTGCCATTTTGGCTTATTAACAAAACTTCTACTTGCATCCGGCCCATTCATACTTTCTTCATCCGGATTTTCACCGAAAATTTTCACAAAACCGCCGATTGGCAGAAGGTTTAAGCTATATTCCGTCTCCCCTTTTTTAAAGCCAAACAATTTTGGCGGAAAACCAAAGCCGAATTCATCCACCCGAATGCCAAACTTTTTCGCCGTAAAAAAATGCCCAGCTTCGTGGACTAGAACCAGCACTAATAATATTATAAGAAATATAATGATTGACATAGATTTGATTTTATAACCTAACCAAGCACCTCGCGCTGCTTCTTCTCAAAACTCGCTTCCAAGTTTCTATTAGCTTCGTCAATAATTTTTTGCAGTTCTTCTTTGGCCCGAAATTTTTCGTCTTCCGTCAGTTTTCCTTCTTTTTGTTTAGTTTGAACATCTTCCCAAATGCGCTCGCGCTCTCGACGCACCGTGATCCTAGTCTCTTCCAATTTTTCTTTTAAAACTTTTACCAGATTCTGCCTGGTTTCGGTCGTCAGTTGCGGAAAAATAACTCGAATACCTGCATCGTCGGTCGCTACTGAAAGCCCCAAATTCGCGCTGGTAATGGCCTTTTCGATATCCTTGATTTGATTTTTGTCCCAAGGCGCTACCCGCAAAGTTTTCGGATCTTCAATCGAAATATTCGCTATATTCTTAAGCGGCACATGCGAACCATAAGACAATACGGAAACACCATCTAAAACCATCGGCGACGCCCGACCGATATTTAATTGATTGTATTCCTTACCCAAAAATTCTCCTACTTTCTTGAGCTCTGTCTTAAAATTTAAAAAATTGTACTGCATCCCGCTATTATATCATAAATTGGGTATAACTAATGCCACTGATTCCATCAAAGTCTTGGCGGAACTTCCGGGCATGCGGAGAAATTCTCGGATCTTAAACAAATGCTCGAAAAAACCGATGTCAAAGTGTCTCTTTGACACTAGCTTTTGATGCAAAGTGAATTCTAAAGCATTTAAGAATTTTAAAGCTCTTGAGCGAGCAGAATCTAAAGCAACAATTTCATTCCCTTCTTCGTCTTCTTCTGATTCGGCCAATAATTCTTTGATAAAATCGATTCTTTTCTGCAAAGGCAGACTTATAAATTTTTCGGCATCCTTCCCTTCTTCCTCTAGGTCTTGCCTAGTGGAAATCAAGTAAAACCTAGAAACCAGAGTTTTTAAAAGAGAATTAACATCCGGGACGATAATAAAAAAATGCGTATTTTCGATCGGCTCTTCAAACATTTTAAGCATGGTGTTTTGTGCCTCCAATAAAAAACTGTTGGCCGAAATTATAAATATTTTTTTGCCATTTTTCTGGTTGGAGAAACTTTTTTCGGTGGCATATGATTTTAAATTGCGCGCATCTTCAATTTTAAAAGAGTCGAGCGAAATATGCGAAACATCGGCATTGCCGGCAGTCTCGATGCCTAAACTTTTTATAAAATCAAAAACTTCTGGCACAATTTCTTCTCGCGCCCCTTCGATCAGATACGCATGATGCAAATTATTTTTGTCTAAATGTCGATTGATTAGGTTCATAGTTTCTAGGTTCTAGGTTCTAGTCACTAGCAACTAGTCCCTAGCACCTAATTTTACTTCTTACTTAAAACTGTCTTTTTATACACATCCAAATGCTCCAGGGCTATGCCAGTGCCTTTGGCCACGCAAAAAAGTGGATCTTCGGCCAAGGTGGCCTTCACCCCGGTCTTGCGATAAACCAAATCCGTAAAATTGCGCAACTGCGATGACCCCCCGGTCATAATTATACCTTGATCAATAATGTCGGAAGCGAGTTCCGGTGGAGTTTCTTGCAAGACGTCCTTGATGGCTTTGATTATTTGTTTCAATTCTCCGTCTACGGCTTTGACAATTTCGTTCGTCCCCACTCTCGCTGAACGAGGCAAGCCTTGAATAAAATCCCGGCCCTTGATAGTGACTGTGAGCTCTTCTTCTAAAAGCACCGCCGCGCCGATTTTTATTTTTACTTCTTCGGCTGTCCGATCGCCGATCGCCAGATTGAAAGTTTTTTTGATATAGTCCGCAATCGCTTGATCAATTTTATTTCCCGCGCATTTGACCGAAGTTGAAGACACAATGCCACCAAGCGATATCACCGCGACATCTGTTGTCCCGCCGCCGATATCCACCACCATGTGCCCCCTGGATTCGTAAATAGGTATTCCAGCGCCGATCGCCGCCAAGATGGGCTCTTTGACCACATAGGCATTCTTGGCTCCGGCGCGGATCGTGGCCTCGATGACAGCACGACGCTCGGTACTGGTGACTCCCGCCGGCACGGAGACCATCACATCCGGCTTGAAAAAATTAAACTTCCCCATGGCTTTATTTATGAAATACCGCAGCATTGCCTCCGTCACCCGATAGTCCGCAATCACGCCGTCCTTCATCGGCAAGTAAGTAATGATAGATTCCGGCGTTTTGCCGATCATGTCTTTGGCTTCGAAACCAATCGCCAAAATCTTGTTGTCCTGCTCGGAAACGGCGACCACGGAAGGCTCGTTTAAAATTATTCCCTTACCGGGCACAAAAACCAAAGTATTGGCCGTCCCCAAATCAATGCCTAATTTTTTGGTAAAAATTCCCATCTCGTACGAAATTTCATTAAACTAATAAATTGACCATCCCTTTATACGAGACTTAGTTAGCAAGATTTCGTACGGGACCCACAAAAAGAATATAGCATATTTATGCTAAAATAGAAGTATGGATGACCAAGAGAATAAGTTAAAAAATCCTTTTGAGGGCTACTTCGAAAATGTAAAGAAGCATAAGCACGCCGTGAGTCCTGTGCATGAAATAGTCAATGTGTATTACGAAATGAAAGGCTGGGACAACAAGCCGAAGCGTTTTTATAAAAAGAAAGAAAGAAGTTATGCCAAGCTGGCTTCCGAGGCAAAGAGACTTTACGAGGCTTGCGAGAAAAATCTAGACAACACTATCTGGGCCCTTGATCGGATGAAATATTTGGCCGAAAAAGGAAATTTTGAATGGTCTATTATCACCTGCCTTAAACACAAACTAAGATAGCTTGCAATTTTTCTGGTTATGGTTTAGATTTTGAAACGAAAGGCACAACAAACAACATGAAATATATCTATATAACGTCGACTGGTTCAGTAACACTCGAGGAAACAGAGAATTTTACTCTGGAAGAGGCCGAGGAGAAGTACGGAAAGGGGGAACTTTTCGGACAAATTAAAGGTTTGGGACACTCCCCAAACCAGATAGAACTCGATTCCAAAGGAATCAAGTTCGAACTCAATCCCAAGGAAACTTGGGATTGAGTTAGGGGGCATACGGAAGGATCCGTCATGCCCCCTTAATTTCTATGCCACGATTACCGTAAATTCCCCTCTTTGTTTTTCCGGATTTTTATTCAGATATTCTAAAATTTCCGCCGGATTGCCAATCTTGAATTCTTCATAAATTTTTGTCAGCTCTCGGGCGACGCAAACTTTTTTCTGATTCTCTTTGGGACAAAATTTAACAAGCGATTCTAAAGTTTTCAAAATTCGATGCGGGGATTCGTAAAAAACTACAGTCCTTTTTGATTCAGAAATTTCTTTAAATAAAGTCTTTCTACCCTTTTTGTGCGGCAAAAAACCCAGAAAAGTGAATTCGTGAATTGGTAACCCTGATGCAGATAAAGCGGTAATAAGTGCCGTCGGTCCCGGTATGGGAATAACATCTACGCCATGGCGTAGATTGGTTTTAATCTTAGAAACCAACATAGCTCCCGGGTCAGAAATTCCCGGCGTACCAGCATCCGAAACCAAAGCCAAATTTTTCCCCTCTTCTAATAATTCAAAAATTTTAGCAAATTTATTACTCTGTCTAGAGTTTTTTCCGACTATATCGTCGGATGGGTAGCTCATCGTAGGCTTATTGATACCATATTTATCTAAAATTTTCTTAGTTTCTCTAGTATCCTCGCATAATATCAAATCCACGCTTTTAAGCGTCTCAATTGCTCGGAGCGTTATATCCCCCATATTCCCAATCGGCGTCGCCACAATGTAAAATTTTGACATAAAAATTATCTATTATAAATATCGTGATCTCCAACAGCCATAAAAACAACTTCGTCTTTTGCCAGATACCCAAAAACTATTCTATTTTTATAATCAATAGAAAAACCGTATCGTGAAGCAAACTGACCATGTAATTTATGAACTTTTAGCATCTTATAATTTCCTCTGTTTTTAAAAAGTTCGATTTTTTCCAACACCTCTTCTTGTAATTCATTTGGAAGAGCATTGAATTGTCTAACAAAAGCTGGCGTATAGGCTATTTTCATAAAAATTATTTTATCTTTTTTGCTAGTTCTCGCAGATCACCTCTCAAAATTAAGCCATCTTTTATTTCTTGTTCTGATTTAAGTAAAGCAGAAACAGCCTCTTCTTCAGAAAGACGAGTTAAAGCTTTTCGCATTACTGCGGCTCTATTATCCGCAACTCCGGACTTTACCAGATAATCTAATGAGGATTCTAATTTTGAGTTCAATGGCACAGATATTGTAGACATATGATTATATAATATTAACTTATAATACTAATATATAGTATATATCTAGCTTAAAAAATAGTCAAGGATATATTACTTTCTATACTTCTTCTTCCTCCACTTATCTGCGATTTTTACCCGAGTCAGCGAACGTTCGAGTTCGGCTTCAAAATGTTCAAAATCAACATGGTCTTTATCCTGCATCTTATTCTTTAGATCTTCAGCGCGAGCTTTGGCTTGCGTAATTTTTTCATCAGAAATTTCGGCCACATGCTCGGCAAAATCAGCCAAGACGGCGACTTCGGTAACTTTCTCCCCCTTTTTTACTTCCACAAATCCACCAACCACTGCTATCGGTATATGTTCGCCTGCCGAAATCGCAACCACGTCTCCAGATTTGAGTCCGGCGATCAAAGGAATATGATCCGGCAAAATAGTAATCTCACCTTCCGTGGTCGGCAAGGTAACCTGATCCACCATTTCTTCCAAAATGAGACGTTCCGGAGTGACTATTTTCAGTTTTAATTGTTTCGACATAATTTACAATGCGCCTTTCATATAAAAATCACCCTCGGCTTTATCATCATGCTTGCCTTCCAGAATTTCTTTGAAGGAGCGGATAGTTTCGGAGAGCGGCACATACTGCCCCTTGGTGCCAGTGAAGACTTCGGCTACGAAAAACGGCTGGGAAAGGAATTTCTGAATTTTACGAGCGCGAGCCACAAGCTCTTTGTCCGCTTCGGAAAGTTCTTCCATACCCAAGATGGCAATGATGTCTTGCAAATCTTTGTAACGTTGCAACACACGCTGAACTTCGCGGGAGACATTGTAATGCTCTTGTCCGACGATATTCGGGTCCAGAATTGTCGAAGAAGAATCCAGCGGATCAACCGCCGGATAAATACCAATTTCCGAAAGTGAGCGGTTCAAGACCACGGTCGAGTCCAAGTGTGCAAAAGTTGTGGCTGGCGCTGGATCAGTCAAGTCGTCCGCTGGCACATACACCGCTTGCACGGAAGTCACCGAGCCTTTATCGGTCGAAGTAATTCTCTCCTGCATGTTTCCCATCTCTGTGGCCAGAGTCGGCTGGTAACCCACCGCCGATGGAATACGGTCAAGGAGGGCCGAGACTTCGGAGCCAGCTTGGGTAAAACGAAAAATGTTATCAATAAAGAAGAGCACATCTTTGCCTTCTTGATCACGGAAATATTCGGCCATGGTGAGCCCGGAAAGCGCCACCCGCATGCGCGCGCCCGGCGGTTCGTTCATTTGCCCGAAGACCATGGCCACTTTTGGCAACACGCCAGACTCTTTCATCTCGTGATAAAGGTCGTTACCCTCGCGCGTGCGCTCGCCGACTCCGGCAAAGACCGAATAGCCGCCGTGGTTCGAGGCAATGTTGTGAATAAGCTCTTGAATCACGACCGTTTTACCCACGCCCGCGCCTCCGAACAGCCCAACTTTGCCGCCTTTTAGTACCGGACAGATAAGGTCAATGACTTTTATTCCAGTTTCTAGAATTTCGACTTTTGTCGCCTGCTTTAAATATTCCGGAGCTTTGCGATGGATGGGTAATTTTTTGTCGATTGCAACAGATTTACCATCATCTATCGCTTCTCCTAAAACATTAAAAATTCTACCGAGGGTCGCACTGCCGACAGGTACAGATATCGGCGCACCAGTATTTGTAATTGACATTCCACGTGAAAGACCATCCGTCGTATCCATGGCAATCGTTCGCACTACCCCGCCGCCTAAATGCTGTTCGACTTCCAGAATTATTTTTTTCGTAGCATTCGTTACTTCCAAAGCTGTATAAATATCTGGCAAATTCTCCCCGCCACCTTCAACAGAAAAACTTACATCTACGACCGGCCCGATTATTTTTTTGATTGTACCTGTTTGCATCCCGTACGAAATAAAAGTTATTTTTTTCCTTTATTTTATATTAATTATAATTAAAATTTAACTTCCCGTAAGAACTATAACATAAATTTCGTACGGGATTATATTATTTAACTCACGCTCGCCATTCCCGCGCTTATTTCTGATATCTCTCTGGTAATATTCGACTGCCTGGCTTTGTTGAACACTAAAGTCAAATCATCAATCATCTCTCCCGAGGCATCACTGGCATTTTTCATGGCCACCATTCGGCTCGACTGTTCGGAAGCATTGGATTCAAGCAGCATCTGATATATTTGCATTCGGGTTATTTTTTCGGCGAGTGAAAGAATGAGTGTGTTCATATCTCCTTCGATTAAATAATTAATTTTCTGGTTCTGCTGAAGTCTGACTTCTGCACTTTTTTCTTCTATTAATTCTTTCAAATCCGCCTTAGTAACTGGAATAATTTGCTTGATGTTGGCTCTTTGCGTCAGAGCAGAAATAAAGTCTGTATAAGCCACTAGCACTTTATCATATTTAAGCGCGCTGTATTCATCGATAGCCAATTTTGAAATTGGAATAATTTCGGATAAAGAAATATGATCACTTAATTCGGTAAAAGAAGCGACGACGTTTACCCCCAACCGGTGCATGGCCACGTCGCCTTTTCGGCCAATGGTTATGACCTCGATATTTAGATTTTTACCCGCCGCCGAGGCGGGTTGTTTTTTTAACAATAAAATGGCTTGTTTGATAACCTGCGCATTATAAGCGCCGCACAGGCCTCTATTCGAAGTGATCAAAATAAGCAAAATTTTACCAGTGTTTTTTTCACGTTCATTAAAAAGCGGGTGATTTAATTCTTCCACGCCATCTAGACTTCGCGCAATTGAAGTCAAAATTTCCCAAGAATATTCTGCATAAAGCCGCGAAGCTAAAGTCGAAGCCACCGCCCGCTTCATTTTCGAAGCCGCCACCAGCTCCATAGCCTTGGTGATCTTCTTGGTGTTCTTGACGCTCTTTATTCGTCTTTTAATTTCTTTTGTGCCTGCCATAAATTAGGTTCCAGGTTTTAGGTAAAAAAATATCTTATTTCCTCTTTTGATAATTCTGCTTGTACAATAATTGATTTTAATGTTTTCGGTGCGAGAACTCGGTTGTGGTAAGGCACTACAACACGCAAATATATTTTTTCATTATGCCTTAAGTGGACATGACTGCCGTGAGTATGATGAACAAAGAATCCAATATGGTGTAAAATTTTACAAACGTCTTTCGCAGTCAGACGCTTTAATCTAGGCATATTAGACCAACACAGAAAGCCGAATACTTGCAATATCTCCTTCGACCGGAATTTTATTCCTGTCTATACCCCCTAGATAACACTCAATGGCTTCTGTTGCCATTTTACGAGCATCATCAAGATTCCTGCCCTCTGTGACAAGACCAGGAAGTGAAGGAACAGTAACGGTATAACCATCGTTTTCATTACGTTCAAATACTGCTGTATAGTTGTGAATTGATTTCTTCATAATAAGTTAATATTACTACAGAATTAGTCTTTTTTCAATCTTTTAATTTCTTTTTACTTTTGATATTCAAAAAATTATTTTTGGTTGCAATCTTTTTACCGGAACGATTTTCTATTTCTCTGCGTGTTTTTCCAACTATTTCCCCTCCTTCTTTCGCATCGTTATGTAATTTATTAAAACCTTCAGAATCCCGATCTACAGAAAGTTTTGTCGTGGTAGCTTCGGCAAGCATAGTGAGTATAAGTTCAATATCTCCCATATGGTCTCGCAAATTGTGCTGAACGGAAAGATTTTTATGTTTTTTATAATCATCAACTTTCATATCAAAAGTTCCTTGCATTATCTCGTTTGTCAAAATAGCGTACTCAACTCCTTTCTTGAGACCTCTCTTGTTCCATTCGTCTGTCAAAGTATTCCGAACAGCGATACCACGAACTCTTTTTGCAACCCAATCACCAGTATATCCTTTTTGCTCATATAAACTTCTCATACGCTCCATCGCAAGTTCAGGATTTTGAATTTCATCCACTCTTTCTTTGCCAATTTTTGCCAGCCATTGTTTGAATGGTTCAGCTTTTGGCGATGGAATAGACTGAATAATGCGAAAAATACCTTCCAAATCAGAGCAGTCTGTCTCATATAATTTTCCATCGCTTGATTGTAATTTCAGTTGTACGATTTTCTCGTACAACTCAGAATATCCTTCAGTAGCAAGCTTGATTTTTAAATCACTCCAATATCTTCTCGGATTTGCGCTTTCTGAAAGAATTGCCACAATATCCACCACAGAAAAAAACCATTTTTCATCATGCCAAACTCTTCGGACTTTATTTCCTTCAAATAATGCAATGTGTTTATTTTTTTCTTTTGTTCCGGCCATAAAAAATTATTTCCCAAAACTCATCTTAAAATCCCCAATCGCTTTTCTAAGTTGCTCCTCGCCTTTTTCAGTCCACATTTTAGTTTCTTTGACCTCTTTGTAAAAAACTTTGGCATGACTTTCAGTGTAATCAATCAACCCAGCTTCAAATTCTTTTATTTTCTCTACCGGCGCATCGTCCATAAAACCTTTAGTTAGAGCATAGAATGTTACCACTTGGTGCTCGGTCTTGACTGGCGCATATTGAAGCTGTTTTAAAATTTCTACTGATCTCTTGCCACGCTCAAGTTGGCGTTTGGTCGAATCATCCAAGTCCGAACCGAACTGGGAAAACGCTTCCAGTTCGCGGAACTGCGCCAAGTCTAGCTTAAGCGTTCCGGCTACTTTTTTCATCGCTTTAATCTGAGCGTTAGAACCCACTCTAGAAACTGAGGAGCCTACATTTACCGCCGGACGAATCCCTTTATAAAAAAGATCAGTCTCCAAGAAAATCTGTCCATCGGTAATCGAAATAACGTTGGTCGGAATATAAGCCGAGATGTCTCCAGCTTGAGTTTCAATAATTGGAAAGGCGGTGATAGATCCGCCGCCATATTTTGCATTGCGTCTGCATGCTCGCTCTAAAAGACGAGAGTGCAAATAAAAAACATCTCCCGGATACGCTTCACGGCCCGGCGGACGACGCAAAAGTAAAGAAATTTCTCGATAAGCTACTGCGTGTTTGGAGAGATCGTCATAAATAATTAATACATCTTTTCCTTGATCCATAAAATATTCAGCGATGGACACACCGGCATAGGGCGCGATATAAGACATGGCCGCGGCTTCGGAGGCTCCAGCCGAAACGATCACGGTGTAATCCATAGCTCCGCCAGCTTCAAGGCGAGCTTGCAGTTTTCGTAATTTAGAATCTTTCTGACCGATCGAAACATACACACAAATCATATTTTGCCCCTTCTGATTTAAAATGGCATCGATCGCAAGCGCAGTCTTCCCTGTCTGCCTATCGCCGATGATAAGCTCGCGCTGTCCGCGACCGACTGGAATGATGCTATCGATCACCTTAATTCCAGTGGAAACGGGTTGATCCACGCCCTGCCTAGTGACCACTCCCGGAGCAACTTTTTCGATCGGATAAGTCTTAACAGCTTTGATAGTTCCTTTGCCATCAATCGCCCCGCCAATCGCATTTACCACCCGACCTAAAATACTATCCGAAACCGGTATCTCTAAAATTTTTCCAGTCGCCTTGACTTCATCCCCTTCCTTTATTTTTGAAAAGTCGCCAAGTATGATCACCCCCACAGCGTCTTCTTCGAGGTTGAGCGCCACCCCCATTTCGCCATTTGGAAAAGTTACCATTTCGGAAGATCTAATTTCAGAGAGACCGGAAACTTTGGCAATCCCATCGAAAACTTCCAGCACTTGACCCACCTTTTCGACTTTCAATTGGAGTGAAAAATTCTCGATCTCTTTTTTTAAATTTTCTACAATGTGGTTTGACATAGGCTTCTTTTATTTTTCTTGCTTTAAAAAACTTTCTAATTTCCTCAATCCACTTCTGTAGGAGGTATCCAAAACTTCATCTCCGACCTCGACCCGCATCCCGCCCAGCAGTTCCTCTTTCTCAAAAAATTCACTTACGATCGATTTGCCTTTATATTTTTCTTTGACTTCATTTTCAATTCTTTTTTTCTCTTCTGGTCTCAAATTATTCGCTGTGGTGACTTTCATTCTGATCGTACCCGTTTTTTTATCAGAAATATTCTGGAGAGCTTTTAAAATCTCATCCGATTTGCCGAGCATTCGTTTGTTGTGGATTAATTTCACTCCGCGACGTAATGTTTCAGCAAGCAGAACGCCTGACTTATCAATTGTGGTTTCATATATCGCTTCGGCTATATTTTTTGGGGAAATTTTTGACATATTTTTCATATTCTTATTGGTTTTTCTTATCCATTATTTTCTCAGCCGCCAATGTGGCTAAAGATACGATTTCAACTTTAGCTGATTCAATCAAGGCTTTCTTCTCTATTTCGAATTGCACGACTCTCTTTTTTACGTATTCCTCTTCATCTTTTTTTATCCTTTCAATATTTTCATCTCTTAATTTTTCCAATTCTTTTTTAAGTTCTTTCTGAGTATCTATTGATTGCTTTCGAAGTTTTATCGTATTTTCCTCATATTCTTCTTTAGCTTTTTGAATCATTTCCATACCAGCTTTAGCATTCTGAAGCCCTGTCTCTATCTCTTCCCCCCTTTCTTTCATTAGTTTACGCAGCGGCTTGGCGGCGAGCAAATAAAACGCCAAAAAAACAATCCCAAAGTTAAACAGCTGGGCAATCATCAACCTCCAATCTATGTGAAATGTTTCTATGAATCCATTCATAAGGTTTTAGCTAGTTTTTAGAACCTAGCGCTTAGTGACCTATTATATCGAAAACGCGATAACTAAACCGTAAATTGCGACAGCTTCCGCAAACGCCGAAGCGATAAGCATAGGCACTAAAACCTTACCTGTCGCTTCCGGATTGCGACCAATCGCTTCCATCGCTTTGGCGCCAATCAAACCGATACCCACACTCGCTCCAATCGCCGAAAGTCCGATCGCTAGGGACTTGGCTAATGGCGCTAAATTCACAACCTGACTAACTGCTTCTGTTTCCATTTTATGTTTTAGTTGCTAGTTGCTAGTGACTAGTTGCTAGTGAATTTAAATTCTCTAGAACCTAAAAACTAGAAACTAGAACCTAATTAATTACTAATAATGTTTAAACCTTTACTAATGTTTTTCTTCATGCTCTTGGTGGTCCTGGGCCGCAATAGTGAAATATACGGCCGCAAGGAGTGAGAAAATAAGCGCCTGAATCAATCCGATAAAAACCTCCAAAAACAGAAACGGGGCCGGCAGAAGATAAAGAAAAATAGCGCCCATCGAGGCCAAGAGCACTTCTCCGGCAAAAACATTGCCGAAAAGCCGGAATGAAAGCGAAGCCACTTTGGCCATTTCCCCGATTAACTCCAAAATGCCGACGAAGAAACTGATCGGCGCCACGATGATGACATTTTTATCCGCTCGGAACTTGGTCACCGAATCTGCGAGCACCTTGATATTAACATATTTATTAAAAATTTTCCAAACGCCAATGGTAATGATGCCAAAAATATTTGAAGCGATAACAATCGCAATGCTTAAAGCTAGCGTGGTGTTGATGTCAGCCGTACCGGCCCGGAAAATAGGCACAAAAACAGAACGTCCGGCAATACTCTCCAGATACCCGATCGAACCCACAAAAGGCAAAAGTCCAAACCAATTATTTATTAAAATAAAAATAAAAAGAGAGAGGACGATGGGACAAATTTTGAGAGTTATTTTACGGTCGTTGGTCACTTGGTCACACAAGGATAGCGCGCCTTCCAAAAGAATTTCAAAAATGTGTTGGATCTTGCCGGGAATCTGTTTTAACCTTAGCCTAAGCACCACGCAAAAAACAATGATAACCAAAACCGCCAGCCAAGAATTTAAAAGTGAATTAGTAATCTGAAAACTGCCGATATGGAAAACCGGTTCTGCGTAAATAGTTGTTTCGTGGATTATATTATTTGCCGCCATTGTTTTCTTTGTCTAGTTGTTTTTTATATTCTTTTATCTCCTTATAAATTCCTGAACATGTAATGCCAAAACCGATCATCAAGAAAATAAATAATAGGATCTGATTTTTGGTAAACTTGCCAACTATCAGACCGATAAGCAAAGACAACACAATCCAAGAAGTCGTCTTGGTATAAAAAATCATGACTGGTTTCCAGTTCATCCCGTTAGAAGCAAGTCGCGGTCAAAAAACCGTAACTAGACTTAGTTAAAATTATTAAACCACGACCGTGGCTTCTAACAGAATTCATCTATGCATTATATGGGAAAAAAGGACGGGATGCAAATTGAATGTATGGTACGATACCTTGGCTGGCAACCTTTTTGGTGAAGCTATTCGATACCTTTACTTATTGCCTGATTTGATTTACTATATTGCCCATATGGGAAAACATCGAAAAAGAGTCATTTGGTCAATCTTGATCGGACTGGCAGTGTTAGTTGTGATAAACGGGAAATATTATTCATATTCTGAAAGCGCCATCGCCTGCGCCATCGGTTTAATCAATCCGTCAGATAATTTTATCGATCTCTCATCCGAAACCGGACTGACTACTTTGATCGACGAAACAAATTATGAAATACGAGGTCAGACGGAGAGCGAAGTGTTTTACCAGCTCTCCAGTTGCGCGCCTTTCAAAAACGAGAAAGAAAGCAGTTTCGGAACGGCAGTGACCAATTCAAACATAAATTGGAAGTATGATTTCACTTATACGAAAGGTCAAGTGTGTGAAATAAAAAATATTGCGGTCGGTTTGCATATAAATATTGTTATGCCAAAGTGGAAAAATCAGCCGGCGACGAATTCTGCGCTCACCCATAAATGGAACACTTTTATATCCAATTTACGGACGCATGAAGACAGCCATATAGAATTTGCCAAAAAATCGGCCAACGAGATTTTTTATTATCTGAATAATTTATCTAGCACTCGCGCCTGCGCGCCTTCTAAACAATACATCGAAAAACGTCTCCGGAGTATCAATGCCGAACTGGATGAGACGAATATAGATTATGACGCTAAAACCAGACACGGCAAAACCCAGGGGGCAGTTTTCAATATTTAGATGCGTTGGACAAAACCCAACGCAAAGTTACACCGAAATCTTTTTGGATTTTCTAGCCAGCATTAATTTCTTGATCGCCAGTCGTTTCTTGGTCTTATGAGAATGCTTGGATCTATTTTTCGGACTTAAAGTTGTATTTCTTTTAGCCATAGCTCCATCATAGCACATCAATAAAATTGTGTATAATGTACGTATGAATTACCAATTTTTCACCAATTCCGAAAAGACATGGAAAGCTATGTATGAAGCCATATCTCTGGCCCAAAAGTCAATTTATTTGGAAATGTATATTTTCCAGAACGATATGCAGGATTTCGACTTTTTTAATTTATTGAAAGAAAAAGGAAAACTTGGTCTCCAAGTAAAACTTATAATAGATTCCCTGGGAAGCACTGGTTTAAAGGATGGCGCCATCTTGGAACTGCAAAGGGCAGGAGTCGAAGTGCTTTCTCTTTCCTATTTGCTCCATCGGATGCATCGGAAAGTTTTGGTTGTGGATGAACGCCTGGCTTTTATTGGCGGCGTTAATCTGCACCAAAATTCCAGATTTTGGAATGATTTGATGGTAAGCATAAAAGGCCCTTTAATAAAAAAAGTAGTCATGTCTTTCGCAAAATCTTACCTAGCGGCCGGAGGTCAAGACCGGGAACTTCGAAGCGCCGGCACAAAAACCAAAAAAGCGAGAGTAGATACTTGGATCGTAGAACATTCTCCAGTCAATAAAAAGTTCCATTTCAAACGCATTTATAAAAAATATTTAAATCAGGCAAAAAATAGCATTATTTTAATCACCCCGTATTTCATACCAAAACGCTGGCTCCGAGCGGCGCTGCACCAGGCTGTCTTACGCGGAGTGAATGTAGAAATTTTGGTGCCTCAAACTACCGACCATTTTATTATTGATCGGGTAAATTATTTTTACATTTACAAGCTCGCTAAATTAGGAATTAAATTTTATATTGAGCCAAAGATGAATCATGCCAAAGCTATCATCTTAGATGAGAGTGAAGCCATGGTTGGGTCGCAGAATCTGGACTTTTTGTCTTTTGATTTTAACTCCGAAATAGGTATTTTTTTTAAAGATAGAAAGGTGGTTTTGAAATTATTACAAATTGCGAAGAATTGGAAAAAAGATGCCATTTTGTTTGACTGTGAGATCTATAGACCAAAATGGTTCGACTATATTCTTTCCCCAGCTATTAACCTTTTTTCTCTCTTTTACAGGATTTTTTTAGATTAGAGAAAATTAAGCAAGTATCCACACCTCCCAAAATACTTACAAAGAAAATCGACAAAATTTTATTGAAAAGATATACTGGATGAGATGAAAGCTTATTTAGATATAGTGAAAAATGTTTTAGAAAATGGCGATAAAGTTAGCACCCGCCAAGGTCTGACGGCATATACCATTGCAGGATCCATGTTCGAACACGATATGTCAAAAGGTTTCCCATTGCTAACAACTAAAAAAATGCCATTTCGATTGATCTCAACTGAACTAGAATTTTTCATAAACGGTATTACCGATAAAAAATGGCTAATAGAAAGAAACAACCACATATGGGACGAATGGGCATCCCCCAAAAAAGCCATATATGGACATGATGAAATTTCAAAAAAACGCATGTTGGAAGAAAGAGATTTAGGTCCAATCTATGGATTCCAATGGAGACACTTTAATGCTAAATATGAAAGTTATGACACTGACTACAGTGGAAAAGGAATAGATCAATTAAAAAAACTTATAGAAATATTAAAAACAAACCCGCGGGACCGCCGAATGATTGTGAGCGCGTGGAATCCTCTACAATTAGAAGAAATGGGACTTCCTCCTTGCCACTATTCTTTTCAAGTCACTGTCATTAATGAAAAATTAAATCTTCTTTGGAACCAAAGATCTGTAGATGTAATGTTGGGTCTCCCCTTTAATATAGCAAGTTATGCATTACTGCTTCACCTAATCGCCAAAGAATCTGGATTAAAGGAAGGCAAACTGGTCGGTTTTCTTGCGGACATACATTTATTTGAAAATCATGTGGAAGGCGCAAAAGAACAACTCTCTCGAGATGCAAATAAATATTCCTTACCTCGCATTGAAACAAAAGAATGGATATCTTTGTTTGATTGGAAAGCAGAAGATACAGAGTTATTTGATTATGGAAGTTATCCTCGAATTCCTTTAGAAATTGCAGTGTAAAAAATATAAGATGATTTCACTCATTGCCGCTATCGGTAAAAATAATGAATTGGGGAAAAACAATACTCTGGTTTGGAGCATGCCCACAGATCTAAAATATTTTCGACAAATTACTTCCGGTCATTCAGTTATTATGGGACGCAAAACTTTTGAATCGGTGGGCCGGCCAATGCCGAACCGAAGAAATTTAATAATCACCCGCGATTTAAATTATAAAAAAGACGGCATTGAAGTGGTGCATTCACTGGAAGAAGCTTTAAATCTAACCTCACCCCAACCCCTCTCCGAAGGAGAGGGGGCCCCTTCCCTTTCGGGGAAGGCGGGGGATGAGGTATTTGTTATTGGTGGAGAAGAAATATTCAAAAAAGCTATTGCCTTGGCCGACCGGCTTTATATCACTCACATAGACGCGACTGATAAAGACGCCAATGTATTTTTCCCAGAAATTATTCCGGTAGTCTGGAACGAAGTCTCGCACGAAGAACACAAGGCCGACAAAGAAAATCCTTTTGATTATACTTTTTCGGTATACGAAAGGTTGACAAAGTGATGAATTATGCGAGACTTGCAATATGATTCTATCAGATAAAAAAATTCTTGAGGAAATAGAGAAGGGTACAATTGTGATAAAACCTTTTGATGTTAAAAACATGGGAGGAAATTCTTATGATGTTCATTTAAGTAAATATTTTGCAAAATATAAAAATAAGACTTTAGATGCAAAGAAGCACAATAAGGTGAAACATTTTGAAATTCCAAAACAAGGTTATGTATTAAAACCTAAAGAGTTATATTTGTGCACGACCATGGAATATACTGAAACTCACAAGCATGTACCCTTTCTAGAAGGAAAATCTTCAACTGGTCGGCTTGGTATTGACATACACGCCACCGCTGGCAAGGGCGATGTGGGCTTCTGTGGTTATTGGACAATGGAAATGTCTACTTCTAAACCAGTTCGTATCTATCCAGGAATGCCAATCGCACAACTTATTTATTATGTTGTAGAAGGAAAAGTAGATAGACTTTACAATAAAAAAGCGACCGCTAAATACGGAAACACCGAAAAATTGCCAAAGGAATCTATGATGTGGAAAAATAAATTCTAATCTTTCTTTCCAAGCCCGTACACCTAATTAGGCATCGTTTTAAATAACGCGCTTCGCGCAATGCCTAGTTAGGTGTGCGGGCAAGCGCTTTCAGAATCTTCAGATACTTTGTCTTCGCTGGAGCTAGTCCCGGAGAAGAATTAATTTCAATAATATAATAATTACAAGCTTTCGGATTTTTAGTAATGTCGCCCCGGGTTATCATAATGTCAACCCCTGAAAAACGCAGCCCCATGTCTTTCGTCAGCTGGATGGCAATTTTTTTGAATCCAGCGCTGATGGTTTTGCTGGCATCAATCATGTCTCCCCCGCTCGACAAATTCGCGTTATCAAGCAAGTAAATTTTTTCATTTTTAGATAAAATGTTTTTAAAAGTATAGCTCGCATGCTTCAATTTCAATTTGATTCTCCTGTCTTTTAAATCTATTTTATAGCCCTCTTTGCGCAAAAAATAGATTTTTCTTTGGAGCAGAGCCAGTATCGATCTCCGTCCGTCTCCGGTAACCGAAAGCGGCACTCGCTCATAAACGGAGATCATCTCTCCGTCTAAAACCACAATCCGGTAATCCCGCCCCGGCAGATATTTCTCCATGATCGCTACCTTGTCTTCCTTGAAAATTTCCCGTAACGCTACTGCTAGTTCGGACTTGTCGTATACCAGAGAAACACCAGAACCCTGGCTTTTGCTATTTGGTTTTACAATTAGCGGATATCCAAAATGTTTGGCGTATTTTACGGCGTAAGGAATTTTACGATTGCTTTTCATTTCTTTGGCCCAGCTATCTTCAAAAATCGTCTGGCCTGGGGCCACCGGATAACCTTTTGTTTTCATAAAAAACTTCGCATGGCTTTTGTCGGTCGAAATGCCAGATGAAGCGGCACCATTCAAATCGAGCAGATAACCCAGAAATGACCGGACCACGCCATTAGGGAAAATCAGCTGCGCGGCCCTACCCCATTCTGGTTCAACTATAAATTTGGCTCCGACTTTTAGAGCTAGTTTAGATAGGAGTTTAACCAACCTTTTTTTATTTTCCAGATTTTGTGGCATCCCAGTACTAAAATTTTAACTATTAATGTTTATCTTTATGGCCCGTAATCAAAAATTTAGTACGGGACAAGTCTTTTTTAGATTTGATGACTTTTAAATTGGAAAAAAGTGGCGCATAAATATCCTCTTTGGGATCAATAATAAGTTCGCGGCGATTGACCCTGCTCTGGAAAACAACCGGCGCTTGGGTAATTAAAGCAAGGGGCTGTCTTTCTTCACCCTCTCCCATGCATAGCACCGCCGCAGTAGCCAAGCCATCCGCAATATCGGTTTTAGAAATCTTAAAAACCCGACCAAAAATATCTTTTTGATCCATATAATTCTTAATTCCCTGAAAACCGGCGTAGCCTAGAGCCACGCCCACAACTCCAGCTCGAAGCGGCATGAGTCTGGAATCCGTTAGTAAAACTCCCAAATTTTTCAGCCGGAAATTTTGCATTAATTTTTTTCGCAGCATTGCCGCGCTTTGAAAACTATTTTTGGGCAAAAGAATAAGTTTGCCTTTGGCATTTGACTCATCGATGCCGGCATTGGCTATCACCATGCCGTCTTTAATCGTGAGCCAAACCTGTTTTGTTTTAAGAGCAAAATCACTTTCTTCTTTTATTAGCTTAATCTTGTCTTTTTTACTTTTTAGTTCCCTCGTTCTGCCTTCCGATAACGCCACAACTTTAGAAGTGACAACTAAAATAGATTTTTCTGGTATTTTTTTAAAGTATTTAAAAATAAACGAAAACAAATCTTCGTTTTCGCGGAATATTCTGGTTTTGATTGCTTTAATTCGCATTAACGAAATATGGAAAAAAGATATTTTGGTTCTATCACAAAACCGAGATTTAAGATATGTTTCTTTTCCAAGAAAGCGAGAAGATTATTAACCAAGACGAAAGAAACGCAGATGCCGAGCGCGAATAACGAACGCTCCAGCGCCACGATGGGTATAAGAGAAATCCAAACCGGCGCCGGCAGAGCAAAAACCCAAATCCACAAAGCTCCGCCGACCGCATGAGCGGTGAAAGTGGCGCCAAGCGCTCGCGCCAAGAGAAATTTGTCGCGTAAAAAATGAGCAACTATAGGGATAATCCAGAAAAGAGAAAAATACCAAACTTCCCGACCGATGGGGTGCGCTATGAAAGCAATGATAGCTATTATTGGAATGACCAGATTAAGTTTTCCTTTCCGAGCAAAATACAGTACTGCAAAAAGCATCGGCAGAAAGCGGATAATTGTCCCAACATCTTCCACTATTGCCCCGTGCGCCAAGAAGTTAACAAACTGCATTAAAAACACCGCCATCACTCCGGGCAAGCTGCCGATAAAGGCTCCCGCTACCGGCGCAAAAGCGTCATAAAGCATAAATTTTGCTTTTGACCCTTCTACTTGAGCTATCGGAATCTGCAAAGCAATAAATCCGACAATCGCGAAAACTATTACAAACAAAACATTTTTCTTTGTAAAATATTTTTTCATTTTTTTCTTGATTAACTTGATAAACTTTCTACTTTATAACTTTAAATTATTTAATCTCGATGCCCATACTTCGGGCGCTTCCGGCAATGATGTTGATAGCTCCTTCGTCATCTTTGGCATTCAAGTCTGTTCTTTTTTTGTTGGCAATTTCGAGTGCTTGAGCGCGGGTGATTTTCCCGACTTTCGTCTTTACATTCGTGCCTGAGCCTTTCGCTATCCCAGCCACTTTTAAAATAAGATCGGAAGCAGGCGGAGTTTTGACTACGAAATCATAACTGCGGTCTTCGTAGACAGTAATCGAGACGCCAACTTTGTCGCCGGCCATATTTTTTGTAGCAGCGTTAAATTTAGTCATGAAGTCCCCGATGTTGATGCCGGCTTGGCCGAGCGCGGGTCCGAGTGGCGGCGCTGGGGTGGCCTTTGCAGCCTGAATTTGAACTTTTATTTTTTTGGTGATCTTTTTTGCCATAATAATTTATATCTTTTTTACCTGTAAAAAGTCAAGTTCGACCGGAGTTTCGCGGCCAAACATTGAAACCAGCACTTTTACCTTCCCGCGTTCCTGGTCAACTGAATTGACTTTCCCTTCCAATTCCTTAAACGGACCATCGGTAATTAAAATACTCTCGCCGATAACCATGTCAATATTGTGTTTCGCCGTGCCAGCATTCATTTTCTTGAAAAGATATTCTACTTCGTCATTTTTAAGAGGTACCGGAATAACTCCAGCGCCGACAAAACCGGTAACCCGTGGCGTATTGCGAACCACATACCAGGAATCATCCGTCACAATCATGTCCACCAAAACATAACCCGGATAAATTTTCTCTTCCACTTCCACCCTCTTGCCTCCTTTAATTTTTATTTTTTTTTCAATCGGCACAATAACATTGAAAATTTTATCATTCATGCCGAGAGAGTCTATACGCTGACGTAAATTGCGCAAAACCACACTTTCATATCCAGCATAGGTGTGGATGGCGTACCAGTTTCGAACTCCTTGTTCTTCTTGTTTTGACATTGTATAGGTTTTAGGTTTTAGGTTTTAGGTTTTAGTATTACTATCCCCTACAAGCTATAACCTATTCACTAACTTAATATCTTCTCTAGGCCTTTAGTGAAAATAAAATCGAAAACGCTTAAATAATAAGCCACGACAACCGATAAAACTATCACAATTAAAGTGTAGTAAAAGGTCTGGCTCCTGGATGGCCAAATTACATGCTTTAATTCTGTCTTGGTTTCCTTAAAATATTCAGTGATTTTTGACATTTTTCAAAAAAGCCCTCCGAGGGGCTTTTTTGATACTACTCTTTTTAGACAAAATAGTCAAATTGAAATTTTTCTTGGAAACAAAATCAGAGTCCTTGATTTTTGGATTGGCGAGATCGCTGAATCAATTCGTCTCGCAACTGTTCAGAAACTTCTCGAGAAGTACCCGGCAATCTCCCTTCTGCGCTAGCGCCGCCTACCCCATAACGTCCAACTGTGGCGCTAAATCCAGCAGTCTGGATATTAAGATCGGATAACCCAAGCAAACGGGCCAAGATACCTCGATGAATATCCACATTCTGAATCCGATCATAAGGTATAGTTACATATTTCTTGTAGATCACCCCTGATTCCTTTCGAAAACCGGAATCAATGAGCTCGTAACGATAAAAGTGATAGGTGAGTTTGGCCCAAATAAAACAGAATGGGAGATATGCGGGAATGATAATCCATAGCCACTTAAGAAAATCAAAGGAAACTCCGCCCAAAAACGCCGAACCCCAAATACTTAAGATGAAAACTGGAATGATGGATCGTAAAACAAAACTAAAAAAGAATAACCACACTGCTTTTGGATCTAATTGTTTCATAAGTTCAATATTACTCTATTTTACATAAAACAGTCAACCCGATAGTAGAGAATCTCACTACCGGATCAAATTGAGAAGGTTATCTATTCAGAAACGTTCGAACTTCGTATCCGACAAGTCCGTCAACTTTCAATTTATTGTCTGTTTGAAATTCCATCAGAGCCGCTTTGACTTTCGCGCCTAATACTCCGTCGACATTTCCGGCATCATATCCTGCCTTGTTCAACAACTTCTGAAGTTCTCTAACTTCATTCCCGTATGAACCCTGCTCCAGAAACTGCGTGAATCTGAATTTGCTCGCGCTGGCGATATTCCCAGACACTTGAGCATCTGTTGTTGCGCCTATCGCGCTGGCTGTCAGAGACCCCGCGGGCAAACCTAAAACGGAAGAAGATAAAGAGGCGGTGGCAGGAGAAGGAATAGCGGAACTTACTGATGTTCCATCAGTAAAGGTAACAGTAAGCGTCCCTCCTCCCCAGGTGGTTTTAGCCGATTGTTGGCCGTAGAGATAGAGAGTTTCGGTGTTGGGACCGACGGAGAATGTTTGTCCCATTCTTGTATTCAACTGCTCGCCGTTTCGGAAAACAACAACAGGCCAGTTGCTGGTGTTGGTGGTCCAAATGTCTCCCTGCATCGCTCCGGCTCCTGTGATTTTTATGGAAAAAATGGTCTTAGTGTTTCCATTCATATTGAGATTTAACGTCCATTTCCAATCGTTAGGGTTGTTGTTGAAGGAACCCGAAGTATAGACCCCAGCTGTTCCAGTTTTGTTTTCATTCGCTGAGGTAAGGACGATGGAGGCGGTGGGTTGAGTATCGCTAATCGTAATCAAAATATCCGCCCCTCCGAATCCCAAAACTTTCCCGGAAAGTTTGTATTGCCCCGCGGGAATTCTGTATACGGCCGGATTGTGCGTGATAGTCCAAGTTTTCGAGGCACCGGGCGCAATACTGACGGATGTTTGATTTTGCGTACACATCTGGCCAACACTTGAATCATAATTGGCAACCGCGTATGAAGTCTGACAACCATTACTCCAATTTAGAATTTTAACTTCTGAAGTATTATTCGTAGCGGTAATATAGATCTGAATACTTTCGCTGGAGGTATATGTCGATTTATCGGTCTTCACGTCATAGGTAATCCTCGCGCTGGTGGGAACCGCGGCGCAAGCGCCGTTTACGGAATAACCGGTGGAACAACTCATCAAAATATTTGAAACCTGCCCGGCGCTCGTGCAATATCCTTCGGCGACGGACGTGCAGGAATCACCGGAGCACACCCCGCCATTCGAAGCCACGGACGCGTCGGTAAAGTATGAACCAATGCCATTCGCTCTTCCGTCCGCTATTCCTAAAACATTAGGGTTCTGCCCGCCATCGGAATCGGTGCATGACACGGCAGTGGTGGTAGTTGCGGTGGCGATAGTGAAAAAAGAATCGCTATAATCTTGAGGAGCGGGAGACATTCCAGTTTCAAATGCCATCACTCTCACCATAAACAGATCACTTCTCTTACCAGTCCCGTATGTAGCAGGAATAGTCCAGTTGTATGTATTGCCGACTATACTGGTAACCATTGAATCTTCAATGTTTGAAGTTTCTCCACTATTTCTGTAAGAAAGCTGAATGCCAAACCTCGCACCACTTTGAAGACCAGAGCTACTCCATCTGATCGGCACAACATCTCCTACTTTATAATTCTCTCCCCCATTCGGGCTCAAAACGGTGATGGAAGGGGTGCTGGTGGTAGGTTGTTTTACAGTAATAGAAACATTATCATAATAATTTTTGATACCATCAAAACATGTTATGGTGAGACTAAGAGGGCTTATGTATCCAAGTGTTGCATGTCTAGCATATAACTTAACTACTCCATTTGGTTTTTGATTTGTTTGATCATTCCAAAGCCATCCATCTATTGTTGGCACATAATGGCCACCCATTTTACATTCGGTTTTTGATATATCAATGCCAGTCGATCCCCAAGATGCTTCAATAACTGATCCATATTCAACTGCTGAAGGAAAGTCTGAACCATTAACTTGAAGATTAATAGAAGGCTGAGTTGAAGAAGTGGTAATTGTGAAATGTGAGTCACTAATATCAAATCTATTACCTCCTTCTTGCACTAAAGCAATGCCATAATCATTGCCGTCTGGAATAGTTGTGGGCACTTTCCAATCAAAATAGCCTTGATTATATATTGGACGAGAAATTTCCCGCTCGTTTCCTTGGTAAGTACCATTGCCTTTTCTAAGTTTTATATATACTTGACTTACATCTTTAGATTCCCATTTTATTCTGTATGTATCTCCTTTCTTGATTTGTTCTCCCCCATTCGGACTCAAGACGGTGATAGTTGGATTACTATTTGATCCGCAAGATTGACCGGTGGTTGAACTAAAACCTGTGTTTGACGCGCAGCCGGGAGGAAAAATTGCCCCATTATTACAAGGTCTACCTGTCGTTATGCTATAACCTTGATTTGAATTACAGCCTGGTGGGAAAGTTAAACTATCACACCTTTCTCCCGTAACTGGACTATATCCCACTGTCGAAGTACAGCCAACTGGAAGCGATGTGTAAATACCATTGTCGCATTTTATCCCCGTGGTTGGGCTATAGCCAAATGTCGAGGTACAACCTTCCGGAAGATACTCAAGAACTATAGTATCGCATTTTACTCCGGTAATTGGACTATAACCTTGTGTTGAAGCACAACCGGCTGGCAAAGATGAAGAACCTCCTCCGCCGCCGCTGCCACTAGTTTGCGCGCTCGCAGAATTAACATTAAAACCTAGTAATGTAAATGATAAAAGAAAAACGACCAAAAACAAATTATATTTTTTCATCCCGTACGAAGTAAAAGATATTTTTTCACTTTTACCTAAATTAAATAATAATCAAAATTTTACTTTCCCGCGAGAAATACGACATAAACTTCGTACGGGATTCATATACCTAATAATACCCCCCCCTCATATATTAAACAAACTTGGATGTGGATAACTTCTCTACCGTATCTCGTATGTTATCGTCACATCCGAACTAATCGTATTTTCCCCTTTGGGAAGCTCTGCCGGAGCCGGTGCGGTGCCTACACTGTCCTTAATCATCGCTGATTCATACATAACCGGATATCGTAAACCTGATTCGCTAAAACTTGTAATCTTGCCCAAACGCACTCCCAAATCTTTAGCCAAAACTCGCGCTTTTTCTTTGGCATCATCGATGGCCAACTTTCTCGCTTTCGCTTTTAACACATCCTCATCATCAATCGCAAAATTCGGGCCATTTAAATCAGAAACACCCGTCGTGCCGAGACCTTGCATAATTGAACCCACGTCATCTACATTCCTGACTTTGATGGCGAGACTTTCGCTTGCTTCGTAACCCAATAGCGTTTGTTTACCCACACAATAGTAGGGCCTGCCTTCTGCTCCCGCGATTTGTGGACATATTTCTTGTTTATATTCGTACTTAGGACTAAAAGAGGCATTGATAGTCTTTATATCTTTTTCCGCAATACTTTTACCTTTCAAAAAATCCAGTGCTTTTTTCTCTACCTCCGCTACTTTGTCTTGCGCTTCTTTGACTGTCTGGCCAACTTTGCTAATTGTAAAAGAAATATTCGCAATATCCGGGACAGCCTTTACTTCACCATGTCCATAAAATGAAATCGTCGCCGGCGTCGCACTTTCTCCCAGCATACTGTCTTTTTTTATTTCGGAAAATATTTTGACGGCAAAGTATGCGGATAAGATAACGATCAAAATAAACGACACCTTGAATAATTTATTTTTATTTTGTTCTAATGTTTCCATGCGTATATTCCTTATTTGTTAATAGAAACAAGCTCGACGTCGAAAACGAGTGTGGAATCCGGAGGGATCACTCCAGGAATACCATTTGCACCATAAGCATCTTCCCCCGCTATAGTAAGAGTCTTCTTCTCACCGACTTTCATTCCGACAATACCTTTATCCCAACCAGAAATTACTTGTCCCGCACCTAAAGTAAAGACAAAAGGTTCCACGTGTTTAAACTTTGGGTCAACATTAGAATCGAAAACTGTACCATTTTCTAAACGACCAGTGTAATTCATGGAAACAATATCGCCTGCTTTAGCTACTTCGACTTCCACCGAATTGTTCATAGAGGCTGCATTATTAACAGAAGCTGTATTATTGTTTGAGTTCATATTTACTTTGTTATTTATGCTGATAAAGATCAAAACTCCCGCCAAAGCCAAACAAACCACGACCGCTACCACAATATTCATATTATTTTTATTTTCCATGAGTCTATTATACTCCTAAGTCTATAAAAAATCAATTTTCTAACCCGTTTTAGTACAACAAAAAACGCGAGCATCCTGCTCGCGTCCGTCTGCATACTATCATTTATTTCACCATCGCCGCAATAAGTGCGGCGATGGTGAACACAACCAGCCCCACCAAGGGGCCGTATTGCTTGGGCAATGCCCAAGCAATAAGGATCCCGGCGAGACCCCCACCCCACAATATCGCCATTATGTTCATACTTGCAAGTAATTATATACTTTCTAAAAATCAAATCAAATTCACTTCAGGGAGAAGCCCTAAGCCGAATTTTTCTTTTACAGCTGTCATAATTTTATTGGCTAAATTTAATACTTCTTCCCCCGTCGCTCCGCCAAAATTTACCAAAACTAGAGCTTGTTTGTCATGCACTCCGACATTCCCTATCCTCTTGCCTTTCCATCCGCATTGTTCAATAAACCAGCCAGCGGGAACCTTAATAACCCCCTCTCCTTTAGAAGGAGAGGGTTGGGGTGAGATTCCTTTTTCTTCCCAAAAAAAAGGTATCTCGGGATATTTTTTTTTTAATTTTTCTAATTCAGCCGGTTTGACGAAAACATTTTTAAAAAAACTGCCGGCATTCGGAATTATAATCGGGTCTGGGAGTTTGCTTTTTCTGATACGAGAAACCGCGTCGCTGATATCTTTAGAATTTTTAATTTCAATCTTGTTTCTTTCCAAATATTCTTGCAATATTTTGTAAGTTATGTTTTTAGTCTCGACTTTGCTTAATTTTAAAGTTACAGCTGTAATAAAATATTTTCCTTTTAAATCATTTTTGAAAATGCTGTCGCGATAGCCAAATTTACATTCTTCTTTAGAAAAAATTTTATTTTTTCCCGTGTTAATATCAATAGCTTCGACATTCTCTAAAACATCCTTGAGTTCCGCCCCGTAAGCCCCGATATTTTGCATCGGCGCCGCGCCAACCGTACCCGGAATGAGCGATAAATTCTCAATACCCCACAAGCCGCGATCTACGGCGAAGGTTACGAGATCATGCCAAATTTCTCCGCCCATGCACCTGACAATGACATTTTTTGAGTCTTCTTTAAGAATCTCAATACCCTTTAGCTTATTCAAAATAACCAAACCGTCAAAATCTTTGGTAAATAGAACGTTACTGCCGCCGCCCAAAAATACTTTTTTAATATTCCTAAACTGTGGCAAAGTAAAAATTTCCACCAAATCTGCTTCCGTATGCGCCTCCACAAAAAACTCCGCATTCGCCGATATGCTGAAGGTGTTTAATTTTGATAAATTGTAATTTTCTTGAATTTGCATAATACTTTTCTAGTATAGCAAAATGTAAATAAAAAAGTCGCTGGAACTCTCAGAGAGAAAGTCTCGGCGACTTCGGATTGGGCTGGGGGTCTTTCGACCCCCAGCTTTGACACATGTTCCCTAAAAAGGGTACTTATCCACTCATAAGATGGCCTCATACCCCCAATTAAAGAACTAGGTCTTTGGTATAATACCATAATTAAAAAGACACAAAAAGTTTATTTCTGTTAATTTCTTAATACATCCACAAAACAATTTTTATGTAGTTTAATAACCTTAGACGTTGGACTTTTTATTTCTCCCCCGTCTATATATAAATCCACTTGGTCTCCAAAATATTTCTTTGCTTCGGCGATATTTGTCGCTGGCGGAAACCTTTCAGTATTCGCCGAAGGCGCGATGAGCGGGCCGGTTTTTTTTAGTAATTTTTGCAACTCCTCTTCTCTGGGCACTCTAAAGGCCAAAGTTTTTGTGCCGCGGTGCAAGTATTCCAGTCCTTCATCTGGACAATCTAAGACAATACTGACAGGCCCTGGCCAATATTTTTTAAGCGCAATTTTTTGTTTATCAGAAAGAATAATAGAAAATTTTTCAAGATCACTCTCGTCTCCGATGATTATGATACAGGGTTTGTCTGGTGCACGTTTTCGGAGTTCATAGATACGGTTAACAACAAATTCACTTTGCGCCATTCCTACAATTCCATACACAGTATCAGTCGGCATAACCGCGACACCGTCTTCTTTTAATACTTTAATGAGATTAGGATCAGTCCACATAATATTTACATTACTCGGCCTAGAAAATTTCTTTTTTTAATTTCTCTTCGATCTCCTCTTCATTCACGGGAAGAATCATTTTCTTCAGTTCTGGATCTTCCGACAAATCTATGCCTTCTTTTTCCAAAAGGAGCGCAATCATTCTCATGAGTTTAGTAATTTCCTGTTCTGAAATAATGTCTAATTGCAAATGGGTTTCTTCTCGCAAATCATCTATTTTGGAATTGCGATTTTGAGAAATAAGCACAAAAATAGCCAGAACGATAGCTTCCAGAGAAACAAAAGTGGTCAAGAGATTAAAAGGAAAAGGGTCAAACGCGGTAATTCCTTCTATCTGGTTGGTATTAACTGCCAACCAGGCCAGGAAAAAAAATAGATTCAAAAGTAGAAAAGTAAAACTGCCAAAATGCGTTGTCATCCAGTCGGCAATTCGCTCTGACCTAGTTCTTCTAAAATCAGATCGCGCCTTGATGCTTTGAAATATTTTTTCCGTTTGATTTTTATGCATGTAGAGATAATTCTATCATTAGTGTATAATTACACAAGATGATAAAAAAGAATAGGCTAATTTCCTTATCTCGTATAGCCTACAGAGCAGCCTACAGAGCTTTAGACTCTGGTAGGGAAGAAGAAAATGGGGGTATCCGAAGGGATTTGAACCCTTTCTTCACCCTCCACAGGGGTGCGTGCGAACCAATACACCACGGATACCATGTATTCTTAATTTACCAAAAAATATGTACAAACGCTAATTTATTTCACCCTCAATAATTTTAGATAAAATTCTTTGGTAAAGAAATGATTTTTGTTGCGACGAAAATATTTTGCTCCTTCCACTAAGAGAATATTTAAGACAAGCCAAAAAATAACGAACGGAGTCCAGGACCAAGGCAGGGCCGCCAGCTCAAAAACGTTTCTGATGGCCGGAACGGTCATAGTGACAATTAAAATAACAGCGGCTACAATAATACTGACGTTCAATTTTTTGTTTGAAAAAACGGGGTAGAAAAAAAGCGGGCGATGTAAACTTCTGAAAGAAAAAGAGATTACCAAAATATATGAGGCAAAACAAACAAAGAAAATAGAACGGGCCAGCATTATGTCAACGTTAATTTTTAATAAAATGAAATATAAAAGGAAAAGAAGTAGGGAGCTTAAAATGCCGACGCCGAAAATAAATATTTTCACATTTTTAGTAAATATAAGATTAGAGTCCTGCGTGCCCTGACCTTTCCTCCCCTCCCTATCCATATCTTCGTCAAAGGCAAAAGCCAAGGCCGGCAGACTGCCGGTAAAAAGATTGACCCAAATAATCTGGAGCGCGGTGATAGGCAGCGGCAGCGACAGAAGCAAGCTCCCGCCGATGACAAACACCTCGTCAAAAGAATTGGACATTAAATAGGTAAAAGCTTTTCGAATATTGGCCAATATTCTGCGCCCCTCATCAATCGCCAAACTAATAGTTTCAAAATTATCATCCAAAAGGACCAAATCGGAAGCCGACTTGGCCACATCGCTTCCGGAGCCAAGCGCGATGCCTATGTCCATAGCTTTTAAGGCCGGCGCGTCATTGACGCCATCCCCGGTCATGGCCACCACCTCCCCTAATTTTTGGTAAAGGTGGCCAATTCGAAGTTTGTCTTCGGGGGTAACTCGAGCGAAAATTTTTATTTTGGGTATGGCCGCCAGTAATTGTTCATCGGACAAACTTCGGATATCATTGCCGGTGAGCACCTCTCGTTCTAAAACTTCCCAATCCAAACTCTTGGCTACGGCCAGTGCGGTCCCCACCAAATCCCCGGTAACCAAAACCATCTTCACTCCATGGGATTCTATATTTTTTATAGCCATCGGTACTTCCGGCCGGATCGGATCATAGAACACAAACATTCCTAAAAAATTCAAATCTTTGATATCTTCGATTGAATGTTTTTTTTGTTTTTTAGGAACGGTAGCAATGCCAATAAGCCGTTTCCCTTCTCGGCTGGTCTCATCAATCCAGGATTCGATTTGTAAATATTCTTCTTTAGAAATTTTTGACTTTGCCAGAAGAACATCCGGCGCTCCCATGCATACATAAGTGTCATCTTTTTCGGCAACGGAAAATTTGTTGGTGGAATTAAAAGGTAAAACAATGTAAGAAGTAAAATTAGAGGATGCCGAGGAAATAGTGTCGAGAGAAATATCGTGCGTCCGGCAAGCTTTAACGATATTTACCTCAAAAGGTCGGCCGCGAAAAATCCACTTACTTTGGTCTTCTCCCGGATTCTCGATCGAGACATCTACATTAAGGAGCGATAGTTCCAGTAAAGTTTTCTGTTTTGGGGATAATGCTTTGGCTGATAAATTATCTTCTACGGCTTGGGACAAGTGACTTTCTAGTATTTTTCCCACTTCGCTCACACTAACCAGCTGCATATCGGCGAGAGTGAGAGTGCCGGTCTTGTCCGTCATGATGAGGGTCGTCGAACCGAGCGTCTCGGCGGCAGTGAGTTTCCTGACAACACCTTTTTTGTTAGCAATCCGTTCGGACCCAATCGCTAGGATAACCGTGAGCACAATCGGCAGCGCTTCCGGCACCGCTCCGACGGCCACCGCCGCCGCCAGGATAAGCATAGGGATAAGCGCCTCCCCGCGAGTGATTCCTAAAAATAAAATTCCTACTACGATAATACAGACCATAAAAAATATGAGCCAAGCTAAGCGACCGATGCCTTTTTGTAAGGGAGTTTTGGTTCTGGTAGTTTTCGAAACTACGCTGGCGATCTGGCCAATTTCAGTTTCATTGCCCGTCCCATACACCACCGCCGTGGCATACCCCTGCACCACCAAGCTCCCGGCATGAGCGATATTTTTACGTTCGGCCACCAAGGCTGTGAGAGAAACCAGTTCTTCGCTCTTCCCGACCGGCATAGATTCCCCAGTCAGAATGGCTTCATCTACGCTGAAATCATTCACCGTGAGAATCCGGGCATCTGCGGGTACTCTGGCGCCGTATGATAATTTGATTATGTCTCCCGGCACCAAAAGCAGAGAATCTATTTCTTGTTCAATGCCGTTTCGGATGACTCTAGCTCGGTCTTTGATATAGGTGGTCAATTTAACCAAGGTATTCTCGGCATGATATTCGTGGTAAAATCCGAGCAACACATTCAATAGAACGGCAAGCGCAATCACGAAAGTTTCGGCTAATTCCGCCAAGATGAAAGTGAGTACCCCGGCGCCGAGAAGTAAAAATATGAGCGGGCTTAAAAACTGTTTTAGGAAAAGAGCGGTGACACTTATTTTTTCTTTGTTGTGGAAAGTATTGTTTCCATATTGCAGCAAGCGGTTAGCCGCTTTTTTATCCGTTAGTCCAGTCGGTTTTGTCTCCAATTTATCTATAACCTCAGTGGTAGAGAGAGCCCATGGTTGTGTAATCATTTTTATTTTATGAAAATTTGCGCAATCGAACTAAAATCATAATTAAGCGCCGTTAAAAAGAAAATACAAAGACAAATGAAAGCCGAGACAATGCACCAAGAGCATCCTTTTTTCAATATAAAAATTTGCACAGCGATCAAATAAGCAGAGAAAAGAAAAGCGACCAGAGACATAATGATGAGCAGAACCACCAGATCAATTTGCAAAATATTCAGCCCGCCCCTAAGCGAATCCGGCATCAAAATAAAGAACAGATAAGCGAGCGACACTACAGCATAATAAACCATTCCGAAAACTTCCACCGGCATGCCGAGAAATTTAGCATAGTCGCTATGCACCACCGTATGGCAATCGAAATTTATCGGGCAGACCAAGGGCGTGTTCTTGGTTTTATGATTGCGAATATGCTTGGCCACCAAAAAACCACATACCCCTAAAATAAAAATAATTATTTGAGTCCAAATATCTTCATCCAAGCGCATAAAAATAGTATAACATATAAATATATGAGCAGTCTAAAAGAAAAATTCAGGCAAAGAGTTTTAAATGTGGTAAAAAATATTCAAAAAGGAAAAACTATGACCTATAAAGAAGTAGCCAAACGATCCAGCAATGCCCTAGCCGCCCGGGCAGTAGGTAACATCATGGCCAAAAATTTTGATCAGAAAGTACCGTGCCATCGAGTCATAAAATCCGATGGAACACTCGGCAACTATAATCGCGGCGGACTAAAAGCAAAAATAAAACTTTTGCGCAAAGAGGGTGCGATTAAATAAATAATCCTGATGCTATAAAACAGGACGACCGCATATTTTTATAACATACTATTGGTGTCTCTATTGTACCAAACTCGCACTTACTTTCAAAACAAATGATGTGGCACGCGCGGAGCGCGTGGTGAAGCGAAACTAAATTGTACGCTCGGATTCTGCGCGCCTCGTCCGCTCCCTTCGGTCGCGGGAGCAAAAACCAAAAATTTTCCTTACCTTTCTTCTTTTCCTCGGCGGGGGGTGTGGGGGGAGCCGACAAAAAATGGAAAGGAAATTTTTGGTTTTTGCTTCGCCGTTTCAGTCTCCGAAAAGAGCACTATTATTTTTTAACACTTTTGACTGCTCTTTTCTCCGCCCTCACGGCGAGACGAGGCGCTTCCTCTCCGCGTTGAGTGGTAACTTGAAACTCTGTGACTTCGTCCACTGCTCGTGGTAACTCATAAAAGTGGATTGTGCTAAGGCACAAACAAATCTTATTGTGCTTGCCTGTATCATTAAACTAGGAAGAGATAAAATGAAGATGAAGACGATCTTGCTTGACTTAGCTTTTAGCTACCGGCGGGGAATATCGCTTCGTTTCTCTTCAAAACGCCTATGACTGGTTACGCCCTAGAGCGTGCGAACACAAACAGGCTTGCGGTTGGATTCTTTCTTCTCTTTTCTCTTCTTTCTTTTACAAATTAATATTCAAAAAACATATGCAAACCCAATCAATCGGCGTTGATGTGGGAAAGACAGAGCTGGTCGCAAGCATCAGAGACTCTGATGGTAATTCGGCGATGCCAGCTCTCTTTCCCAATTCAAGTGTAGGACTTAAAAAGTTTCTTGTCTACTTAAAAACCAACAATATCTCATCCGATGATCCAATACTCTTTGAATCAACCGGACCGTATCATTGGAGAGCGTGTCGGACGCTCGCTGACGAAGGATATTTCATCAAGGTGGCCAATCCTCTGCATACCAAGCAAATCGCCAGATTATCAATTAGAAAAAGAAAAACAGACAAAGTTGATTCGCAGAATCTGGCTTTTCTGGCTTCACAAAATTACGGCTATCGTTTCGTGGAGACGGAAGCGATGGCAAAAAGAAAAGCCATGGTTAGACATTACTGGAAACTTCGTCAGTCAGCCACAGACCACTTGCGTCATGACCGCTATATGAAAGAATATCGAGGAATTAATGATGAATCTGTTTCCAAGTTTATGATTAAAAGATGCGAAGCTCTGAAAAAAATCATCGTGAAAAAGTGGGACAAAGGCAATGATATTAAGTATCTTGATTCAATTCCGGGCATTACGCCGTTTCTGGCCGCTACCATACTGGCAGAGCTTCTTCCGCTTGAGAGATTTAAAACGATTGATCAGATTGTGGCTTTCTCTGGTCTTGATCCGTCAGTCAAGCAGACTGGAGGAAAAGCCGGACATCATGGGCATATTTCCAAGAGAGGATCGCCGACACTTCGCGAAGCTCTGTTTTTAGCCGCATTCGGCTCATTCCAACGAGAACCGATGAAATCCATCTATGTCCGCTACAAGGCAAGAGGATTGCATCACAATACCATTCTTTGCATCTTGGGTAGAAAAATCCTTCGCATTGCCGTATCGCTTCTGAAAAAGAGGAGAATATTTGATGCGACGAAGTTATCAACAGTTGATGATTTGACAGGGACATAACTGGTCCCCGCCCACCCTGTGCGCGCGCAAATCCCCGCCGTTTTTAGGAGAAATTATAAAACGGCTGGGATTGCTCCCACTGGCACTAGAGTAAAGAAAACCTGTATTTTTCTTTACCGACAAATTATAAAATTAGTCTAGATTTTCTGTTATCGTTTCTTTACTGGAACCGGTTTGAGCTTCGTATGTAACTTTTTTCCCATCTGCACTGATTGTAAGCATTGATACGCGGTCATATTTATTTCCTTCTTTTCCGTCAATCACAACAAACCACTTGTTATTTTCTGAAGCAGAATAGACAAGATGTTTACTATTAAGACTGAACCCTCTAACGGAATCAGCAAAAGCCAATTCAACTTTTTGATATTGTTTTCCCTCTACGCCATCAATAACAACAAATTGCTTCCAATTAGGAGAGGCTACGCCAACTGAAGCGACATAAACGAAACGAGAACTATTTGGACTAAAAGCAGGAGTATAAACATAGTCGTAATATTTCAATTCTTTGCCGTTCAAAACAATGAATTGTTTAGTTCCATTTCCCGCCGCATATGCGTATTGTTTACTATCTGGACTAAAAAGTGCATCCCCAATAAGCTTGTATGCCTTTCCATCTTTGCCATCAATGGTTATGTAGTATATGTATTGACCTTCCGCGCCCTCACCCTCACTTGTTTCGATCAAAATAATCTTTTTTCCGTCAGCACTCCGTATACCGCCCTCATCGCCCCTTCCTGCACTTCCACCAGCAGGCAGAGGTTTGTTACTGGAAGGATTATTGGTATCCGCCGTAGGCGACGGTTGCGGAGCAATATTAGTCTTAGGCTTTAACACAAAATATCCACCAACAGCTACAATGGCAATAATGACTACAATTAAAGCAATATTTGCAAAACCTTTTTGTGAATTTTTCATATATTTGTATAATACTCTTATTTTAGCATTTTATCAACCGAAACACCAAGTGCCTGTGCTAATCGTTCTAACTGTTGAATTGTGATGTTTTTCTTGCCATTCTCAATGGCGCTCATATAACTTCTATCCATATCTAACTTACGACAAATGTCGCCCTGCGACATTTTACGGCGAAGCCGTATTTGTTTGATATTCTGCCCCAGTTTTTTGGAAATTTGAGCCATATATAAGATATCCACATCATAGCAGTTGCAGCGTTTTAATTCTATGTGGTATTATAGTTCCATATGAATACGGTGAAGCAAAACCAAAAATTTCCTTTCCATTTTTTGTCGGCTCCCCCCACACCCCAGTATGAGAGAATCTACTGGGTTTTTGTATTAATTAATTTAGCGAATTTTTTCAAGAAAACAGTAGAGTGCAGAGATGAGATGTGGCATAGCATACCCGCACCCTGTCGCTCCAAAAGGAAGACGACTCACGGAGGATTGCTCCACATCTCTTCTGTGCACGAACATGAGCAAATAGCGGATGGTCGCTCCGAAAGGAACATGACTCTCGCATACTGGGTGAGAATGTGCCAAAGCACATTCGCAAGACCTTTTGAGCTTGTACTCAAGCCAAAAGGTGTACAGTTCCTGTAAGGAATTCAATTCATGCACGCCTGTCTTCGAAACACAGGATTAGCAATTAACAGAAAAATATATGACCACAGCACAAAAGCAAAGTTGTATGTTTGTCGGTATCGATGTCCACAAGGACACCCATACCGCAGTCGGTATCTCTCCATACGGAGAGAAGCTGTTTGAAATCACAGTCGGCAATTACAGGGATGATTTTGAAAACTTGAAAGAAAAAGTGGAAGAAATGAGAGGTGCGCTTTCGCCATTCTTTGGATTAGAAGATGTCAGAGGATATGGTGAACGACTTTCGGAATATTTGTATGAAAAATATCCGGTCTACCATGTGCCAAGTATTTTGGTAGACAGACTTCGTCAAAACGCAACACATCCAGAGAAAAGTGATTCCCTGGATGCGCTAGGAGTGCCTCTCACAGGAACTGGAACGAGACATGTTTGATGAAGGCAAAAGATGGATTCTCGTGAAGCCGTACAAGACCATGAAAAGAATGTGTACGAGGTGGCAATATCGCCTCTATAATTCCCGTTTTGCCATCGAGTTTGATTTCCGATCTCTCAAGCTCTTTCATGGGCTTGTGACCTCATTGCCCCGTTCGGTGAACGGGTATATCGGAAATTACCTGAATGCAATTCTTTCGTTTGCGATTGCCTAGGTTGTTTTATTGAGATTTGTGTTTGTGCTATGTGTTAAATACTCATCGCGAAACAACCGCGCCGATTTTGTGGAGCGACTTCTTACTGGATATTTAGACCAAGTGATTGACCAACCAGACTACTGTTTACAAAAAGCAAAACTGCTATCCGAAAAGAAGTCGCTCGAAGAAGAAATCTCTACTTTTTCACACAAGCAGAATGATTGGCTCGCACCTTTCCAAAATTGGCTAAAAGACGCTCAATCCTTGGACAAAATTGCTTCTGATTCAGACCTTTTTGCTAAAAAGGTCTGTGCCAAAGAAATCTTTGGCTCGCACCTCCTCCTCGGCGAAAAAATCCTCCGTCCCGCCGAAGGCGGGAATCCGAATTCGTTTGGAAAAAAGGGGGGAAATCAGTGGGACGCGCTTCGCGCGTCCCACCTTTGGGCTTCTAAAAAACCTTTCAGTTCGTTTGTGGTGCGCGGGAGAGGAATCGCACCTCCACGCCCTTACGGACACTGCCACCTCAAGGCAGCTCGGCTACTGTTACGACACCCGCGCGACATTTTGTCAAGAGCACTAAACTAATTTATTCCGCCACTTTGGCAGGTTCTTTAATTGGAGTTTCTGCTTCTATCTCTTCTTCTTGATTGGCAATCGAACGCATCTTACTACGAATATCTTTGACCGCTTTAGTGCGAATATAGTAAAGTTTGGAACGGCGGGCGCGGGATTTTTTAGTTATTTCAATTTTGTCAATCATCGGAGAATACAGCGGGAAAATTCTCTCCACCCCGATTCCGGAAGCTATTTTTCGGACAGTAAAAGTAGCTCCCATTTCTCCCCCATGCTTTCTTGCCAGCACTATACCTTCAAAAGCCTGCAGTCTAAACTTATTGGCTTCAGTCTTTTTTGCATCTTTTTTCTTTTTGTCACCCCTTTTTTCAGTTTTTTCTTCCAAAATTTTGGACCAGACATTTATCGTGTCCCCGGCCTTAAAAACAAGCCCCTTGCGGGCCTCTATATCTACCGGACTGAATTTAATGTTGCTTGTTTTCATTGAAAGAACTTTAGCATAAAAAATTTTGAAAGGCAAATAGATTTTTGGCAAATTTTTTGTCGTGAAATTGAGCATATACATAAATTCACGACATATTATTTTAGATAAACTCCTGCTGATAGCATTTTACGCAGTAAACTATCTCGGGTCGGTTGAGGGCATAGGAAGTTTTAATAAGGTCGTTGCATTTCATACATGCGCGGATTATAGAAAATGGGTAAGTTGGTGCGGCTAAAGCGTAATTTTTGTCGGCTGACAGATAGCAATCCTTTGCATTTTTCGATTCGTAAATGTAATCTCCAGATACATTTTTATTCAAAGCATTCCCAATATAAAATCTCCGCGGATATTTATTCCAGAATTTAAATACATTTTTTCGCATTTCATCCAGCTTTTCTCGTGTATCAAGATTAAATTCTTTCAATTTTTCAAAATAATTTTCACGTGAAAATTGCTCATTAAAAATGCAATAACTTTTATTCCGAATGTTTATACAGCCAAAGCAATTTACAAGTCCAGTACAAGATCGAGAAAACCATGTGTCTGTACAAGAATCACATTCTTCAGAAAAGAAAGTTCTGTAACATTTATGACATCCTATAGATTCATAGCATAATTCACACTCTTTCATTCGGTAACAATCCAAAGAATCCTTCAGTCCAGCCAAATAGGAAGAGTAGAAAACATTGTCGCAATAATCGGCCCAAAACGTCATATAGCAATTTTTCATGTGGGCGATAGCGTTTGTATATTCACTATTTTTTAAAGTCAAATAATCTGCTTCAAGTGCTTGCCAAGGAGTCTTATTCTCCAATTCTTCAATCTGTTCAAAAAAAGGTCGGTTTGAGTCATAGTCTTGCGCGTATTCCGTCCCATCCCATGAGTCACTCCACCAACAACGACTACAATAAACAATCCTTGATTTATCTGGAGAATGATTGGTCAGAGTTGTTTCTCCGCATTTATCGCAATTTCTCTTATAAAGATTCCAAACATTTAAAAAAGAAAATCTCCGAATCATCCGGCACTCCGGACACCAAGTAGGCGGCGGAACGGAAATTTTCTCATAAAAATTAAAATCCTCCGACTCAATGATGAAGCCTTTTTGGCAATTCTGGCAAACTTTATTTTCAGGTTCCATATTATTATTTTACCACCATTTCAAATTCCTTTGGTAAAGGTGACTCTACTTTTATAATTTTTTCTTGCAAGTTTGTGAATTCTATAGATTTCGCATGAAGCGCTAGGCGTTTGAGACCCTTCGGGCAAGGCTGATCCGGATTATACAGCGAATCGCAGACCACCGGATGATTTAAATATTTCATATGCACCCGAATCTGGTGCGTCCGACCGGTTTTGGGCTTTATTTCTAGATAAGAAAATTTCACCCCTCCTTTTTCCTCCCCAAAGGGGAGGATTTTAGCCCTTCCTTTCGGGGAGGGTTGGGTGGGGTAGCTGAATCTTTTCAAAACTTTGTATGATGTTTCAGCTTCCCGCATTTCCCCTCTCGCTCCCCGTCCAGAGAGGTGTCTCCGGAAATCTTTCGGACTGCGACCAATTGGTTTATTTATTATTCCATGATCATTTTTTAGATGGCCGGAAACTATGGCGTGATAAATTTTTTTTATGGTTCTGCCCTTAAACTGCGCTTTCAAAAATTCGTATGCTTTTTCATTTTTTGCCAGTAACATTACACCCGAAGTTCCCTGATCGAGCCGGTGAGCTAAAATGAACTTCGGATATTTAGTGGCAATCTCATCAACCAAAATCCAGGACGGCTTGTCGATAGCTAGAATATTAGTATCCTCGTATAAAACTTTTGTTTTCATTTGTATTTAAAGATATCATACTTTATTAGTAATCGTTAGTTCCTTAATTTTCTATCGACACCTTGAAATTAGTATATTATTCCTATACAATTAAGAAGTTTATCGCGGGATTAGCTCAGTTGGTACGAGCGGCGCTTTTACACAGCGAAGGTCGCAGGTTCGACCCCTGCATCCCGCACAACAAAGGACTTCGCGATTTTGGAGAGGCAGAAATGCAAATAGAGTCGTTTTGCCGAACTGCAAAACGGCGAAGTAAAGTTTGGGCGAATT
>MFVS01000005.1 GCA_001786195.1 Candidatus Nomurabacteria bacterium RIFCSPLOWO2_12_FULL_40_42 | reverse complement strand
TTTTCATACAAAAAGCGCCTTATGGCGCTTTTTGTATTCTAGCATGATTGTGGTATATTTGGGGGATTAAGGGAGTTTCGTAATTCAAAGTTGGGTAAATAAATCGTCGAAGACTCCCGACGCTGAATCATATTGTTTTTCTAATTCTGGATCCCTGGTAAGAATGAAGGCTTTGGCGGTATCAGCCAGAAAAGCATTAGTCTGGTCAAGTTTTAAAGCAATTCGAAGTTCATCGTAAGTATTGCTGATATATTTAAAAGAAGATTCAATTTTTTTAATAAAGCTAATAAAATAAAACCCAAATAAAATCAAGAAAATGAACAAGGGGATAAACCCAGCATAAAGTTTGTAACTTAGGCGGATTTTATTAATCTTGAATTTCATTAATTACTAATTATCTGGCGACGATTTCTTGTTCAATATATTTTGTAAGTTCTCTAATCCCGTTAAATGCGACATCCATATTTGGAAGAATAGAAAATTTTGATGTTTGAGAAATGTCGGCCAGCACTTTGATTCCTTTGGGATCCTTATTCATGTCAAGCAAAATAGACATTAGTTCCGATTTGAGCGTCGGATCCATATCTGATCGAGCGAGAACCACATGGCGATAAACATCAATTGTCTTGAATAAGACAATATACGCGCCGGGATGGAGAGCAAGATTCTCATCAAATTTATAGCCTATCTCTACTGCCGCTGCGGCATTGCCTTTATCCACTTCACCATAGCCATCAAATGAAAAATAATAGCCAATTTCATCTTTGCCAACTATCTGACCGCGGGTTTTTTCAACAAGCTTGTATTTTTTGTCCAACAATTCTGACTTAGGTAAAAAATAACCAGAAGTTGAATAGGGATCTTCAAATACAAGCATTTTGCCTTTCAAGTCATTAAGTGTTTTAATACCGGACGATGCATTCGCATAAATCACACTGTTATACTTTTCATAGCCGTTCTTCCAGCGGATAGCGATAGGTTGCGCGCCGGATAATTTATTTATCACATATGTTGGAAAGGGACTATCTATAAGTATATCAATCCGTCCCTGTCTCATGAGCTGAGCCATGCCAGAGATGCTCACCAAATTGATCACCTTTGAAGCCGTAATCCCTTTGGAAACTAATTTACTCGAAATATAATTCGCTAGCGTTTCATACTCCTTGGTGTCCTCGGCAACCAGGTCGTTGGATTCTGAGGCTATTCCGATAATAAAAGTTTTACTCCGATCAGGTTCGGCAACTTGACTGGTCGCAACTTCGGCAGGCTTTGTATCCACCCGTATCCACGACACAATTAAAACAGTTAGTAATGTGATGATGATACCCAAACCAAAAATAATTTTTTTCATATAATCCTATTATAACATAGAATGGAAGAATACTGCTCTAATACTCCCGCATGGAGATCTGAGAATCTACTTTTTTCATAAGGTCGAGGACAACGGAAACGACGATGAGGATCGAGGTGCCGCCTAAGGCGAACGTAGTAATGCCTGTGGCGTACTGCATGATGATCGGCAAAACGGCTATGAAACCAAGGAATGATGCTCCTAGAAGCGTAATGCGAGTCAAAACTTTAGATATATATTCCGAGGTGGAAGCGCCAGGGCGGATACCGGGGATGAAGGCGCCGTTTTTTTGCAAGTTAGTGGACAGTGCTTCGGGATCAAAAGTAACTGCAGTATAAAAGTAGGTAAAAAGGAACACTAAAATAAAATATAATACTGCATACAGCACGGAAGTCTGGGTGAAAGTAAGAAGTAGGTGAGATATTTTCGCGATTATGGGGCTATTAAACTTAGTTAAAAAAGTACCAATCATTTGCGGAAAAAGAAGAATGGATAAAGCAAAAATTATCGGAATCACGCCAGCTTGGTTGACTCGAAGCGGAAGATATGTCGAGCCACCGCCATACATTTTCATACCGCGAACGCGCTTGGCATAAGTAACTGGAATCGGGCGTTCAGCTTCCGTCACCATGACAATCCCGGCAATGACCAGGAGTCCAAAGGCAAGAAATCCGATTAATTTTGGTATAACGCTCGAATCAAAAGTGGGATAAAGATAGGTGAAAACAAAGGCACTGATGGCACTGGGTAAAGTAGCCACAATACCGGCGAAAATTATTAAAGACACTCCATTTCCAATACCAAACTCTGATACAAGCTCACCGATCCACATAAGCAATATGGCCCCTCCCACCACAACTATTAAATTCGTAATTCGATCAAAAGCAGTTAAGTTTACCAAAATATTCTGAGTTTCCAGAATAGCTAAAAGCGCAAAACCTTGAATAGCTGCCAAGGGGACAGTAAGCAAGCGTGAATATTGAGTAAATCTTTTGCGGCCGGCTTCGCCTTCTTCGTGATAAATCCTCTTTAGGGCAGGTACCATGATCGTGAGAAGCTGCATTATGATTGAGGCGGTGATATATGGGCCCACACCAAGCATGATGATCGAGAGGTTTGAAAGTCCGCCTCCGGAGAATATATTTAAGATGCCGAAAAATTGGTTGTTCGCGAGAAAACTATTTAAGGCTAGAGTGTCGATGCTCGGGATAGGAATAGCTGAAAGTAATCTAAAAATTATGAGCGCAAAAAGCACAAACAGCACCCGTTTGCGCAAGATCGTATCCGTCCAGACTAATTTTATTTTATTTAAAAAATTTTGCATCCCGTACTAAAATTTTAATTAATAATTTCTATCTTTATATCCCGCAAATTTTATTTTAATTTTATTTTTTTGCCTTTAATGTTCAATCTATTCCTTATTTCAGAAAATTTTTCTCCCGGCAGAGCCTTTTGTCCACCCTGTAAAATAAAAGATTTCTGGATAGACTTGAATTGGTACCCGCGATTTTTCGGCAATCTTTTAATGATATCGCGAAGTTCCGGGCGTCGCTTGTTGCCCGAGCGAGCCGTCTGCCCCTTGCCTCCCCGACCGGAAGTCTTTCCATGTCTTCCGCCGCGTCCTACGATGCGGTCTTTTTTATTCTTATGGGTTCTTTTTAAGTTATGTATTTGCATCCCGTACGAAATAGGACGCGGATGCCTAAGCTCCGCTTTCCTTTTTATTATTTATAATATCTTTTTCTGGCAATATATTTTTGGCAATTACCGCGTCCGCAATTTCGTACGGGATAGGTTTGGTATATTTTGAAGAGATGGTGGAAAGCGCCTGGATGACGGCTTTGGCATTGTTTAATTTATTCTTACTGTTGGAAATAATTTTTCCAGTGACATCTTTCATACCGGAGAGTTTGACTATATCCCGGATGACAGAACCCGCCACCAATCCACGGCCTTTATTTGGGATAAGCATTACTTTAGAGCTGGAAAATTTGGCCGAAAGTTCGTGAGGGATAGACATCGTCTTGGTCAGATTTAACTTGACCATGTTTTTCTTGGCGTTACGGACGGCTTTATTGATCGCGAGCGCTGTATCACCGGCTTTACCGAGCCCCAAGCCTACAGACCCTTTTTTGTCCCCAGCTACGAGCGCAACTGAAAAAGAAAATCTGCGCCCTCCGGCGACGACCCGAGTCACCCGGCGAATATTTAAAATCTTTTGGTCAAATTCGGGCTTGGATCTCGGAAAAGAAGAGCCCCTTCGGTGGCTACTTCTTTTTTCTCCGTTGTCTTTTTTGTTGTCTTTTGGTTTATCCATATATAAATGTTAAAATTTTAATCCGCCGGCTCGAGCTTCATCTGCCAACATCTTTATCCTGCCGGTATATTTAAACCCATTGCGGTCAAAAACAACTTTATCTATCTTCGCTAAAAGAGCAACTTCGGCAATCATTTTCCCAACTCCTTTGGCGCGTTCAGTTTTTGTGCCCTTATCTATTTTTACATCGCTCGCTTGGGCCAGCGTCCTCTTCCTGCCATCGTCAATAATCTGCGCATAAATGAATTTATTGGATTTGAAAATAGAAAGACGCGGACGTTCTTTGGTACCAGTCATCTTAGACCGTATCTTGGCTTTCAATCTTATTCTTTTGTCCTGTTGGTTCTGCATTTTTTATTTCTACTTACTACTATCTATTTACCAAAATATTATACCGTCTTTTTGCCCTGTTTGCGCCTGATCACCTCGCCTTCATAACGCATACCCTTGCCTTTGTAAGGCTCTCCTTTCTTCAAAGCCCGAATAGACGCGGTAAAACTTCCAACCAATTCCTTGTCAATGCCGGTAATCGTAATATTATTTTTGTCAGCGGTCGCAGTAATCCCATCCGGAATTGACACGATTACGGGATGGGAAAATCCTAGGGCAAAATGAAATTCTTTTCCTCTGACTTCAGACTTGTAGCCGACACCTTCCAAAATCAATTTCTTTTGATAAGGCGCCCGCACTCCAGCAATCATATTTTTGATATGGGAAGCATAAGTGCCCCAAAGCGATTTGGAAAATTTATCATTTCGCTTTATATTTAAAGTTACATTTTTGTCAGTGATAGAAATAGTAATATCATCTCTAAAATTTTTCGAAAGTGTCCCTTTCGGTCCAATCACATCCAAGATTGAGCCGCTTTGGCTTACCTTAACTCCCGCCGGTATTAAAATTTCTTGTTTGCCGATTCTTGACATATGATTTCTTAAATTACCATAACCTAAACAACGCTTCGCCGCCGACTTGCTCCTGCCTGGCAACTTTACCTGATAAAATACCCTTTGACGTGGACAGCACCAACAATCCAGATCCGTTTCTAACCGAGTGAATATCTTTCATTCCAAAATAAACTCGGCGAGACTGTTTAGAAATTCTTTCAACCTCCGTAATTTTTGGCTTTTGGTCGATGTAAATTAATCCAATCTCAAGCGCTAGCCGCTGATTTTTTCCACCCGAGGCGGAGCCGCCTTTGGCGGAAATTTTTTTCGAAACATCGGCTACATAGCCTTCTTTCTTCAAGCATTCTGCAATCGCATTTTTCATTTTTGAATACGGTAAAAATACAGACTCTTTGCCAGCTAGACCGCCATTTTTCATTGTTATTAACATGTTTGCAATTGGGTCCATCCCGCTTAGAAGCAGATCGCGATTAATTCGCGTATCTGACATTTTAGGTTAAGGCTAATAATTTTTTCAATATTTAATTTCATGTTTTATTTATTTTTTAAATTGCAATCGCGACTTCTAGCGGGATCCATATCCTTTAAACTACCAACTAGATTTTCTTACACCCGGAAGCATACCTTCATTGGCTAATTCTCTAAAACATATCCGGCAAACGCCGAAATCTCTCATAAACGCGTTGCCGCGGCCGCAACGAAAACATCGATTTTTGGCTCGAGTGGAAAATTTTGGCGTTTTTAAAGCTCTAGCTTTGACTGATGTTTTAGCCATTCCATTAAAGAATTAATTAATAACGCTTGGTAACTTAATCACTTACCCATAATTTTCTAACGGGATAAATATAAACTAAACCGGGTAGCCTGCAATATCTCGTTTTTTTTCTTTTAGGCACTAACCCAAAAGGAGAAAAGCGGATTAATCAAGACCCGTTTCCCTTGTTGGGATACTAGCAAAATGACCAGAAATAGTCAAATATTATACTTTAAATATCAAATCACTACTCCCCCGCCGAAACAAATGTCGTTATCGTAGATCACGCAAGATTGACCTGGGGCGACCATGACTGGCTTATTGAAAATAACTTCTGCCGAAGTCCGACTTCGGCAAATTATTTTGCAGGGTAAAAATTCTCCGTGGTAACGAATTTGGCAGGAATAGATTTTAGATTTTAGGTTATAGGTTATAGGTGTACCAGAAATCCAGTTGGTACTTTTTATACTAATATTCGTTAGAATGTTAGAATAAGAAAAATCTTTTTTCGCAGAAACAAACAGAATATTTTTTTTTACATCTTTCCCGACCACATAGTGCGGTTCATTGTTCGGGCTTTTTTTGGTGATAGTAAAACCATGCCTTTCGCCCAAGGTGCTAAACACTACGCCATTATGATATCCAATTTCTTCGTCTTTCTGATTCAAAACTTTTCCTTTTTTTTCTTTAATATAATGCCTCAGAAACTCTTTCAAATCCACGGCGCCCAAAAAGCATATCCCCTGGCTGTCTTTTTTGAGGGCGTTTGGTAGCTTGAATTTCTTGGCCAGTCTGCGGACTTCTATTTTCTTCAGATGCCCCACGGGAAAAATTATTTTTGAAAGCTGTTCTTGCTTAAGTGTCCACAAAAAATAAGATTGATCTTTTGAAGTATCAACGCCTTTAGCAAGATAAAAAACTGTGCTTTCTTCGGCATTTGTAACCAAAGCTCGGTCAGCCACATTCAAGATAGAGTGCGAGCCGTGAGAAAGCACCAGTTTTTTATCTTGCGCATAATGCCCCGTCGCCACATAGTCTGCCCCCATCAAAATTGCTTTTTTGAGAAATGCGCCGAATTTTACCTCTTGATTGCACATCACGTCTGGATTCGGCGTCCGCCCAGCTTTGTATTCCGCAATCATATAATCCGCCACTTCTTTTTTATACACATCTTCTAGATCAAAAGTCAGAAACGGAATATCCAAATGCGCCGCCACTCGCATGGCGTCGCGCCGTTCCTCTTCTTCGTTGCATTCCAAAAACTCCGGATGCCAGGTTCGGATAAAAACCCCCACGACTTCATAGCCGGTTTTTTGAAGCAAAGCAGCCGAAACCGCCGAATCCACCCCGCCAGAGAGCCCCACAAACACTATCTTTTTCCTCATGATTGATTTTAAATGAGTGAAACGATTATTAAAATCGTCACCCTGTTAAATGAAATCTTTTGATTTCAACTTTTGCTTTGCAAAAGTTATTTAACAGGGTTTGAAAAATTATACTCGCTCCACTCGTTAATTTTTTAAATACTTTTCCACATTCTGCCGATGTTCGGAAAATAACTTGGCGTAATGAATTTCGCCATTTTTATCATGCAAATAATACAGATAGGGCGAACTTTTCGGATGAATAGCTGCCTGCAGCGCTTCCATGCCGGGGTTGCCGATAGGACTTCCCGGCAAGCCCTTGGTTTTGTATGTTACGAACGCCGCATCCACCTGGAGCGGCATGCCGATCGAAATCCTTTTCCATAGAATTCCAGAAATGAGCGCTTGGTCTACTTCACCTTTGGCTTCTCCCTCGATAAGCGAAGCCATAACAATAATTTCTCGCTGTGTTCTTCCGGAAAGAGCAATATCAGATTTTAGAGATAGCATCTTTTTCTCAAAATTCGCGCGCATAGACTTTATGACATCCGTTTCCGTATCCGTCCTCTGAAAAAAATAAGTATCAGGAAAGAGATATCCTTCCAACCCCGCGGCTTCGCTTAGAAATTTGCTTTTATCGAAATTTACTAATTTCGGCACAAAAGCGTCCGCGATTTGCACAGCATCAAATCCTTCTGGAATAGTGACTACCACAGGCGCCAAGTGATGCTCGCCCTTCCCTATGCGCCGCGCGACTTCGTAAACCGGAAATTTATTTTCAAAATAATAATCCGCCTCGATCACCCTTTTCTCTCGGCCCAGAAGTATAACAAAAGTTTCGAAGACCAGGCGAGAGCGGATAATGTTTTCCTCTTTTAATTTTAAAGACACACTGCGCAGACTGCTTCCATGTTCTACTCTAAATATGATTCCGGCTGGAAAATCGGCCGGGGGCGAGAGAGGAAAAACATATAAAAACACTAAAAATGCAATGACGACGAGCGTATAAAAGAAAACTTTGTTGGCGAAAAAAAAATTCATCATATTTAGATAGGCAAGTTCGTAGGCGGCGAAGCTTCTTTGGATTCGATGCGCTCAAGGGTAGGCACTTTGAGGATCTGGCCCGGGAAGTGCCACATGGTCGCCAGCTCTTCGACATTCAAAACAAAAGTCTTGCTGTTAAAATAAACCGGCCCAAAAAGGGAATCGAGCGGCCAAGGGATATTCGCCTTGGAAATTATTTTCTGCCGCAGGGATTCGTGGAAAAAAGACCGCTCTCGGTATTCTTTGAGCATTCGATTAGCCAATTTCATCACTGTCTCTTTCGAGGCGGTAAATATTCCGCTGTAGGCGTCGCCTTGGGTGTTATTATGCCGCGAAAGCTGATTGCAATCAGGCAAAGCATATTGACGCCATATAAGACGAATATTTCTTCGATTGCTCATATTAAATGCTTCCTTTTTCGCTACATAATAAATTCTGATGCCGGTATCAAAGCCAAGCTTAGAAGTTTTGGCGCTTATGGCTTTGATGGCATTGTCTAAAAAGGCCGGCGTGCGGTATTCGTAAGTATAAGTTCCCGGCCGGCTTTTTCTTTCACTCTCACGGGCAAAAGGCGCGAGCAATGCTATAATTTGGTTCTTCGATTCTTCGACCCAATCATGTTTGCCAAACCAGGTGCCATGCGTATGCCAAGTTTTTTTGGAAGGCGTAATGACAATCTGCATCCAAGCTTGTTCTCCTTTCTGAAGCGATCCAAAAAACTCCACCACCGGCGAAATCGGGTCAACCTTAAATTCTTCTTTCGGGTCTTTATCCAATCCAAAATTAACATAAGTTTTAATTGGAAAGGCCTCCGGTTTTTCCAGTTTTAATTCGCATCCCCAACCATTCCAGGCCGAATGCGGAGTAATCTCGTCCACCGCCAAAGTATAATCGGGGACTTCTTTCACTTGGGCTTGCGGGTATTGGGCATACATTTGCGTCTCGATCAGCCCTCGGACGCGGGTCGGAGTGCGGATATAAAAATGCACCTGTCCTTCAATCGAAACAATTTCGAGAGAAAACCAAAACCAAACAGCTCCTTGCCAATATTCTTCGCGCCCACCTTTATAACTAAAATGATAAAGAGCATTGGTGATAAAAAGTTCCATGGCTTTCGGACTGCGTAAGACGTCGCGTGGAGGAATAATCTCCAGCATTACGAAATCAATCCCGGAAATAAAATCCTGCTGAATATAATGCAACCACCAAATCCAAGCAATCCGGCCGAGCATGATGACAGCAAAGAGAGGCAGGAGTCCGGCAATAAAATCGTCCAGCACTCCATATCTCCACAAGAAAAAAACGATTATTATAACCAAAATCCAAGCCCAATATTCTATTATTGCTTTCTCTATGGCCCCAAAAAAATCATCAGAGCCACCTTTCTTATCAGCCATGCCTATATTTTAATATAAAAACAAGCGAAATACACTTGACTTTATACAATTCGTATGCCATCGTAAAGAAAACGTGTGAATTGTTCATGCAAACAGTGACAGGCTCGCAATCTTGCGAGCCTGTCACTGTTTTTAGGAGCTAAAAATTCCAGATAGCGCCTAAAGCGCTATCTGGGCGTCTAGGAAATCTTCTTCCTCTAAAAGAGATGTCTTCCCTCTTTCTTCTCGTACCATCGAAACAATTTCATCACAATGTTTTTTAAAATTCTTACTGCCATTAAAAATTTCTAAAATTCTTTTCCCTTCAATTTTTGAAACAATTTTGAAATTATTATTTTCATATTCGTAATCACTAGCAAAAACAAGATTCATTTTACTTTTGGGAATGTTGTGAACCTGATAATTTTTATTCGCATACCCCAGAATTTTATTAAAATAATTTTCATTATTCATCAGTTGTGATTTGAAAGTTCCTTGAAAGAGCGATCCTGTGCGAGAATTTTTTATATTAAAATAAGAAGTGTATCCTGCTTGTAATTTTTGCATGAACTTCGCTATTCCTCCATCCACTAATTGTTTTAAAACGAAATGGAAGTGGTTTGGATTTAAACAATAAGCAACAATAGCCACAAGCGGATTCTCAGATAGCGCTTTAGGCGCTATCTCGTTAGTTTTTCTTAAATTAGCTAAACTTACAATCACCTCAACTCGATTAAATTCACATATGCTTTCAATAAAACGATCTAAATCTTTTTTGCTAGCAAAAATATCTCGCTTGTCTACTCCGCGATTATATATATGATAATATTCACCTGTAACAAGAGGTTGTTTTCTCATTACTTGATTATACCAGATAGCGCCTAAAGCGCTATCTGGTTATACCGCGCTATATAGCCCGTTTTTGTTTTTCTTGAAGTATTTTGTATTAGCTAGGTTCACTAATATAGTATTTTTTTTGAAATATCTTTCTTTATTTACTTTTTGAATGATGGTATCTTTCTCGAGCGATCCTTCGCTTTTTAAGATATCCACAATAACTTCCCTCGCGGTTCCCCGCTTGTATCCCCATTCGGCGAGAGCATACATTCCTCTGCCCACCAGGACAAAACGATCGTCTTTGATGAGCTCGTTGTGGCAGGTGGCATAGTGAATTTTTTTATGGAAAGTTTTACCAATCGAGTCGGCTACTTCTTTAAAGTGCAAGGGCGTTCCGTGCTTGCGCATGACCAGGTAGGCATAGTCTTTCACCCCGCGAGTGCGAATATTCGGACTGGTGGCCTTGCCCCATTCTCCAAGCGGATTTTTAGCAACTTTTTTTGACATAGAAAGCCATCTTTTGACCATTTCCGCATCTCTGTATTCCTCTGATAGCTCTTTCGTATGATCCAGAAATTTTTTAATCATTTCGGTTTCCGGCACTAAATCTTCATCGTCTAGACTGGTGTAAAGTTTTTTGAGCGACTCATGCACTTTTTCGGCCATTTCATCGTTCACGCTGTAACGGATATGGAAATGGTCGTCTTCACGGTGTTTTCGGAAAGCATCCCCCAAGGTTAGGAAAAAGTGGATATGATTTTGAGTAGTTTTATCTTTAGAGAGATATGGTAAAAGTTCGTGTTCAGCTACGATAGATCCGAGTTTGCGCATCACTTGTTTAAGCTCGTCAAAAATCGCCTGCTCGGCGCGGTAAACGCTGGATTTTTTTATAAAATTTAAGGCGGCATCCTCAATTTGGCGAACCCGCTCTCGGGTAATGCTGTATTTCTTGCCGATTTCTTCCAAGGTTTTTCTCTCTCCATCTGGCGTAAGCCCAAAACGATTCATCACCACGTCTGAGGCCCGAGAAGATAGCTCTGAGATTATTTTTTTAGTTACTTTTTTAGGTTTGAAAGATATTGTGGCCATAATTTTTTTCTTATTTTATTCTGATCTTACCCTTGATTGTTCTTTTTTCGATCCAGTTCGGTTAAATATTTTTTGCGGAGCCGGACGGATTTCGGGGTGATTTCCAGGTATTCGTCTTCATTCATTACCTCCAGACCTCGCTCGATATTCAAAGTGAAAACAGGATTCAGGGTTATCGCTTCATCAGTTCCGGAAGCCCGCATGTTGGTCAACTGTTTTCCCTTGGTCGGATTCACGGACATGTCTTCTCCTTTCAAAACGTTACCGACAACCATCCCCTCATATACGGAAGTCCCGTGATCTACATACAATATACCACGTTCCTGTAGATTTGCAAGGGAAAAGGCGACTGCTTTGCCGGGGGTCATCGAAACCATCGATCCATACTCTCTTTTTTTGATTTCTCCGGCGTACTCTTTGAATCCGGTAACTCGTGAGCTCATGATCCCTTCCCCTTTGGTATCGATAATGAATTCTCCGCGATAACCCAAAAGTCCGCGGGTCGGTATGTCAAAAGTAATCCTCGCCAGTCCGTGTAATTCTACCATATCTTTCATTATGCCACGGCGCTTGCCGATCTTTTCGATCACGCCCCCGCTCACTTCCATCGGCACGTCAATGACAAGCTCTTCATAAGGTTCGGTCTTAATTCCGTCTTGTTCTTTGATAATAACTTCTGGCTGAGAAACCTGCATTTCAAAACCTTCCCGACGCATATATTCCAAGAGAATTGCGATATGCAGTTCGCCCCGGCCGTAAACTTTAAAAAAACTTGGGCCCGACTTATCTCCTTGGCCTGCCTGCCGGCGAGGCAGGTCTGGTGAAAAATCAACTTTCAGCCCGACGTTTATTTCCAATTCTTTTTCCAATCTCTCTTTGATCTGCCGGGAAGTGACAAATTTTCCTTCTTTGCCGGTAAAAGGAGAATCATTAACCAAAAAATTTAGCGAAAGCGTAGGTTCATCGATTTTGATGTGCGGCAATTGTTCCACTGATTCATCTTCACAGATTGTTTCTCCGATATAAATGTCCGGAATGCCGGCTAAAAGCACAATATCACCCGAAGTCGCGAATTCTACTTCTTTTCTTTCGATGCCTTGAAAGGTAAAAAGTTTGGTAATTTTTCCTTTACGGGTTTCCTTCTCGCCTTTTACAAAAACTTGGCTGCCTGAAACTATTTTTCCGGAATAAATCCGCGCCACCGCCATTCGGCCCAAAAAATTATCATAACCCAAATTAAAAACCTGGGCTGACATTTTTCCACTTTCATTTTTTGACGCTTCTGGAACTTTTTCTAAAATTAAATCCAAAAGCGGAGAGAGATCACCCCCTCCCGACCTCCCCCCAAGGGGAAGGCGATCTTCTCCCTCCCCTTTGGGGAGGGCAGGGGTGGGGTAGTTTTTGAATGCCACTCCTTCGCGCCCAATCGCATAAATAGTTTCAAAATTCGCCTGCTCTTCATTAGCCCCCAACTCAAAAAACAAATTTAAAATTTCGGCATGGGTCGTTTCAATCTTGGCAACATCGGCACTGGGACGATCAATTTTGTTTATCACCACGATCGGTTTTAATCCCAACTCTAAAGACTTTTTTAGGACAAATCTAGTCTGCGGCATCGGCCCTTCGACGGCGTCAACCAATAGGAGCACGCAATCGACAGCGCGGAGCACCCGTTCCACTTCACTGCCAAAATCAGCGTGGCCGGGAGTATCCACGATATTTATTTTGGTATTTTTGTAATAGATCGAAGTATTCTTGGCGTAGATCGTAATACCCCGCTCTTTTTCGAGAGCGTTTGAATCCATCGAGACCCCTTCATCTTGCAAAGCCCCGTTTTGTTTCATCAGCGCATCGGTCAAAGTGGTCTTGCCGTGGTCGACGTGGGCTATAATTGCTATGTTTCGTATTTGCATTTTATTATTTTTAAATTTTTTGAATTAAACGAAAAAAGCCTTCGGGCTTTCTTCTAACGCTATTCTATAATAACATAGTTTTCAGAAAATAATAAATTTGTGCGCCGGGTTGGACTCGAACCAACGATGCCCGAAGGCGGGTGATTTACAGTCACCTGGAATAGCCGCTATCCGACCGGCGCAATGTAAGTAAAATATAACTGGATACAATATTTTAACTTCACTCGGATAAAATGAAAGCTAGACTTTCACTTTAATCCTCGCTAGTCAAAATAACACAAAAAGTGATTTTTTGCATCTTTTGACCCATCTTTTAAATAAATTATTTTGTTTCAAGTTTTTCTACCCGCACATCCAAAAATAAATCAAAATTTACACCGTCGACTTGGATCGCACATGATATGAGCTTTTGATTTTATTTTTTTTCGTTTCAATTAAGAGTTCGTTATTTTTGACGGCTACGGTTACGGTATCCCCTTTTTTCACTCCATTCCCGATGATATAAGACGCGGTCGGATTCAAAATTTTATTCTGAATTAAGCGGTTAAGCGGTCTCGCGCCATAATGCGGATCATATCCTTCCTTGGCTAAAAGTGATAAAGCCTCTTCGGTAATTTCAAAATTAATGCCTTTGCTTGCTAGGCGGTCTCCCACCACTTTGATCCTCAAACTGACTATTTCTTTGATCGCTTCCGGAGACAAAATATCGAAGACAATAATCTCGTCCAGGCGATTCAAAAATTCCGGACGGAAGTTGTCCTTCAGCGCCTCCAGTACTTTTTCTTTCATATTGCTATAATCTTCATTTTTAGAATTATTGGAAAATCCGATCGATTCCATTTTTTGCACAAACTGGCTTCCGATATTGCTGGTCAGGATAATGATCGTATTTTTGAAATTCACCACCCGACCTTTGCCATCGGTCAATCGGCCTTCATCAATAACCGAAAGAAGCATATTAAAAATCTCCGGATGAGCTTTCTCAATCTCGTCGAAAAGTATCACTGCGTAAGGCCGATGCCGCACCGATTCTGTCAGCTGACCGGCTTCGTCGTAGCCCACATAGCCGGGAGGAGAGCCGATCAGTTTGGAGACGGAATGCCTCTCCATATATTCGGACATATCCACCCGGATAATCGCTTTGTCATCGTTAAACATAAAAGCCCCGAGCGCTTTGGTCAGTTCCGTCTTGCCTACTCCAGTCGGGCCTAAAAAGATAAACGAGCCGATAGGCCGAGCAGGATCGCCGATGCCCGCTCGGGAACGCCGGATAACGTCTGCCACTCTTTTAATAGCTGTATTCTGACCGACAACTCGCTTTTTTAATTCCGCTTCCATCTTCTCCAACTTTGCGCGCTCTTCCTCCAGCATTTTGGTAAGCGGTATCCCCGTCCAACGGGCCACGACTTCGGCAATATCTTCGGCAGTAATTTCTTCTTTTACGATTCGGCGCGATTTTTGCAATTTTTTGAGTCGTAATAGTTTCACTTCCAAATCCTTTTTCAAAGCCGGTATCTTGCCGTAGCGTATTTCCGCCGCTAGCGAAAGATCGGCGCGCATCTCGGCACCCTCGGCTTCCAGACGCAAGCTTTCCATGTCTTTCTTAATCGCCCGAATTTCCACCACGATTGACTTCTCGTTTTGCCACTTGAGCTCGAGCTCCTTGGTCTTCTCCCGCAAGTTGCCTATTTCATTGTCCACTTCTTTGAGCCGGTTTTTTATGACACCGCCTTTATCTACTTCTTTCTTGAGCGCTTCTTTCTCGATTTCCAGGCGCATTATTTTTCGGTGCGCGTCTTCCAAGACCGGCGGTTTGTTTTCCAACATTATCTTTAAGGAAGAAGAAGCTTCATCGATCAAGTCCACGGCCTTGTCCGGCAAGAATCGATTGGTAATATATCGAGCCGAGAGGTTTACGGCAGCAATAATACTGTCATCCGTAATGTGAACCCCGTGAAATAGTTCGTACTTTTCTTTGAGTCCGCGCAAGATCGCAATTGCGTCCTCGATGGATGGTTCGTCAATATAGACCGGTTGAAAACGCCGAGCCAACGCCGGATCTTTTTCTATATGTTTTTGGTATTCCCGCAGGGTCGTCGCGCCGATAGCCCTGAGCTCCCCGCGTGAGAGAGCGGGCTTTAGCATATTTGAAGCATCCATAGTACCCTCCGCCCCGCCTGCGCCGACGATAGTGTGGATCTCATCAATGAAAAGAATGACTTTTCCGCCGGAGCGCTCGATTTCTTTCATAATGCCTTTCAGTCGCTCCTCAAACTCGCCGCGGTATTTTGTACCGGCCACCAATAACCCCAAATCGAGTGATACTAGTTCCTTGTCTTTGAGAGACTCCGGAACATTGCTTTTAACAATCATTTGGGCCAGCCCTTCCACCACGGCCGTCTTCCCGGTGCCGGCTTCGCCGATTAAAATAGGATTATTTTTAGTACGCCTGGAAAGTATCTGCATAATGCGCATTATTTCATTGTCCCGACCGATGACCGGATCGAGTTTGTCTTCTTTGGCGAGCTTAGTTAAGTTCCGGGTATATTTTAAAAGCAATTTAAATTTCTTCGGCTCGGAGACATCGGTAATATTTTGGCTGCGCAATTCTTCCAAAACTTTCATCACGGAATCTTTATGAATTCTAAATCGCGCCAAGGTTTCTCGCGCCTCTGAAGTAATATCCAAAATAGCGACAAAGAGATGTTCAGTCGAAACGAAATCATCCTTCATGGATTCCGCCAACTTCGCCGATTGTTCTATAACTTGCGCCAAATCCGGATTGAGATAAATCTGATACGAAGGAGAAATGGTGTTACGACTTTCCGGCAGTTCGATCAATTCCAAAACTGAATCCGTCAGGAGCATGGTGTCAATTTCCAATTTGTCCAAAATAGAATTCACCATGCTCTCATCTTGGAGAAGTAGCGCCGCGAGCAAATGCAGTGAAGAAACGTGATTGACCCCGCGTTCAATCGCGAGCTCATGAGCTTTTTTGATGGCATCTTTGGCTTTAGTTGTAAATTTATTTAATGGTGGCATCCCAGTACTAAAATTTTAATTTATAATATTTATCTTTATGCCCCGTAATCAAAAATTTAGTACGGGACAAGTATATTTTCATTGCGCCAAGACAGGAGTTGCATTCATTGCCCCTCCTTCGCCTTGAGAGAGTTTGAGGGCGCTATTGATAGCGTCGATTGGAGTAAAGGAAGTGGTCTCTCCGGAGAGAGCAATACCTAAGACATTGCCGTCGAGGTCGAGCACCAAGGCACCGCCGTTTGTTTTAGCAGCGCTGATTTTTATATCTTTATTGCCGTCAAAAATAAAAGAAGACACGCCATTGCCTAAAACTAAAATCTTTTGGCCGACTTTCATTTTAGCCAAATCGCCGAAAGACGGAACCGAAAAAGTTACTTTGGTTTTTTCGTCGAGCGGAGCTCCGATTTTTAGGAAAGAAAATCCCGCTTTGTCGCTGAAAAGAAAGTCGGCTTTGAATTTTCCGCTTTCATTTTTTACATAATAAACCGCTTTCTCGGGAACAAGAATAGCATCCGTTACTAAAACGCCGGAAGTCGAAACGGCAAACCCAAAGCCGGCCGAGACTTCCGCGGTCGCCCCATCTGCATTTTGCCCGTCCTTGGTTATGGCAAATACAGCGGATTTATTTTTAGCAATCGCATCCACCACCAAGTCTTCCTCTTTGACAATCACCGTCTGGGTGATAGTTTTGCCTTCCACTTGCTGAATTTTCTCAATCGTCTGCTGAACCACACGATTGATCGGCGCAGTAAAAGAAACCGGCGCCTGCTGCATCAGAGTCACAGTCGTTATCCCCGTGGCAATCGAAGTCACGAAAGAAAGTAGCACCGCAAGAAGTATGAGTTGGGATTTGTTTAGGTCCTTGATATCCATCCCTCAATTATACCACTTTTTTAGTTTTGTCAAAATTATTTGAGAGGTTATTGGAGGCTTGTGCTTCGACATGTTCACTTTCTTCTAAGGCACTTTTTGCTGGCTCTGCTTCTTCCGTTCTGCTTTTTTCTTGTGCGATCTTTTTATCTATACGCTCCGTCGCTTCCTCTGTTAAAGCGTCATCTAAATTTTCTAAAAGATTTGGGTGGTCTCTCAGAATTTCTGATAGTAACTTAACTCCTTCCTTAAAAGCTATCGCAAGAGATTTTGCCATTTCCGGATTAAGAGAACCTATTGATTTACTTTCAAAATTCAATCCCCCTTGAGTCTTTCCACCTTGCACAATACTCTCAAGCTCCCCAACATTTAATCTTCTAAATTCCTCAAATAATCCATCCAACTTTTCTTGCAGGATTTTTTGTTTTTCCTTTGTAATAAGCTCCGTTCTTTCTTGCTGGCTTATAATTTCCTTTCTTTGTTTTTCAAAAGCTTCTTGCTCAGCTTGTAGTTTTTCTAATCTATCGTTTCCTGAAGATACACTCGGTGGGTCTTCTTCGGTGGGCGCTAACCCAAACTTTTTTCTAGCTTCATTTAATTTAATCTTTGTCTGTTCAATTGAAGCAGTTAATACAGTAATATCTCGCTGTATAATTTCAGATTGATTTGCTAGGTTTTTAAGCTGGTCTTCCTGCGACAACTCTACCTGTTTTGTTTTTTCAGGTACAAGATCACCTTCTAATTTTTGGACAACACCACCAACTCCTATTTTACTGACCGGAGCTTCTACTGTTTTATTTAAACCATTTGGATTTAACTCTCCCATCGCTTAATTATACCACTTTTTTAGTTTTGTCAAAATTTCGGACAGGGCTTTGACAGTGTAATCGATATCAGCTTTGGTGGTTTCCCTGCCCAATGAAAAACGCAGCGATCCATCTTCTTCTTTTATATTTTTATTTATCGCTTGGATCACATACGAAGCCTTGCCATCCCCGGCTTTGCAGGCGCTTTTGGCGGAAGCCATTATTCCCCTTGCCGAAAGTTCTATCACCAAAAGATCGCTTGGAATTTTTGGAATAGTCATATTCACATTGTTCGGCAATCTATTTTGCAAATCGCCGTTTATCAACATTATGACATTATTGAGAATGTTAGAATATTTTAATTTATTTAAAAAATAATCCCGAAGTTTAGTTAATCTTTTTACTTCTTTGGCTTTTATTTTTTCGACAGTTTGTAGCGCTTTAGAAAATTCTAAAATGCTCGCCACATTTTCCGTCCCCGGCCGCAGACCCATTTCTTGATTTCCGCCAAACATAATAGAGCGTAGTGGTGTACCTTTTTTCACATACAAAGCTCCAATCCCCTTCGGCCCGTAAATTTTGGCGCTGTTTAGGGACATCAAATCCACGCCGAGCTCTGGAATTCGTATTGGCAAATAATTTACTGCTTGCACAGCATCGGTGTGGAACACAGGGAACCTCTCCCCGGCCCTCTCCTTACTAAGGAGAGGGTGCCGAAGGCGGGTGAGGTGTGTTTTTTTGTAATGCCGAATTTCTTTCGCGATCTTTCGGATCGGCTGAACAGTGCCTATTTCATTATTGGCATACATCACCGAAACTAAAACTGTGTTGGCTCGGATAGCTTTCTTAATTTTCTTTGGATCAACTATTCCATTGTTTTCTACCTCGACATACGTAACCTCGGCTTGTTTGGTTCTTTCTAAATATTTGCAAACTTCCAAAACTGAGGCATGTTCGATGTTGGTAGTTACAATATGCTGTAAAGACCTCTCCCCAACCCCTCTCCTTAATAAGGAGAGGGGCGAAGGGGTGAGGTGAATCAATCCCAAAATCGCCAAATTATTGCTTTCAGTGCCACCACTGGTAAAAATTATTTCTTCCGGACGAACGCTTAAAACTTTCGCAATTTCAGTCCTGGCCTTCTCTAGCTTTAGCCTGGCTTGCACCCCAGCCGAATGTATGGAGCTAGGATTTGCCTCAGTGCCTGACGCGCAATCTAAGTACACCCCCACACCTTTCACTTTTTGAAAGGTGTGGGGGTAAATTTTCTTTGGAATCTCGTTTGATTTCGCCATAAAAATAGTATATATTAAAACGATATGGACATAAAGCTTCAGATTGTTTTTTTCGTTTCTACCGCAATTTCTATTCTAATCGGCGCTATTTGGGTATTCACGACCGAAAAGCGATTGAAAAGGTTTTTTCTCGGCAAAAAAGCCAAAGATTTGGAAGATACCATCGTGAGTTTGGAACAAGATATCGTTGATTTGAAAAGTGCGAAAGCCAGCATCCAAAAAGAGGTCGCAGTGATAAACACCAAACTGAAAAAAAGCATTTGCGGGCTCGAGACTGTTCGTTTCAACCCCTTCCCGGACCAAGGCAGCAATCAAAGCTTTGCCATCGGCATGCTAAACGAAGACGGCGACGGAGTGGTATTTTCCAGTTTGTATTCCAGAGAGCGAATGAGTGTCTTTGCCAAGCCGATCAAAAATAATAAATCCGAATATGAACTTTCGGCGGAAGAAAAAGAAGCGTTAGAAAAAGCTAAAATAAAATAAATGGAAAAAAATAATGAAAAAAAAATAATGACCAGGCCACCAGTCGTAGTAATTATGGGTCACATTGATCATGGTAAATCCACGCTCCTAGACTACATTCGCAAAACAAATGTGACAGAAAAAGAAGCAGGCGGCATAACCCAAAATATTTCGGCTTACGAAGTGGTGCATAAAGACGAACAAGGTAAAGAAAAAAAAATCACTTTCATTGATACCCCCGGGCACGAAGCTTTTTCTAAAATGCGCGAACGCGGAGCCACCATTGCCGATATTGCTATTTTGATCGTCTCGACCGAGGACGGCGTCAAACCACAGACGATTGAAGCCTGGAAAACCATCGAGCAAACGAAGCTGCCTGTAATCGTCGCCATAAACAAAATAGACTTGCCCAATTCCGATATTGAAAAAGCAAAAAAAGAATTAGCCGAAAACGAAATTTATTTGGAAAATTATGGAGGCAAAATCCCCTACGCGGAAATTTCAGCGAAAACCGGCGCCGGGGTGGATACTCTCTTGTCGCTTATTTTAATTTTAGCCGAAATGGAAAATTTCACCGGAAATACGACAGAAAACGCTTCCGGTTTTGTAATAGAAACAAATCTTAATCCCAAGTGCGGAATAGAAGCAACCCTAATTATTAAAAATGGATCAATAAAAAGCGGCATGACAGTGGTGGTGGAAGACAGCGTGACTTCCACGCGCATAATGCAAAATTTTAAAGGAGAAGCGATAGAAACCGCTTCTTTTTCTTCGCCGATACGGCTCTGCAGTTTTAATAAAATGCCTCAAATTGGAGCTCGGTTCAAAACCTTTAAAGATAGGAGAGATGCCATAAAAGATGCCATAAAATACGCCAAAAAATTACCCCGCCGCCCTGATTTGGAGGGAGCCCCTCCTGGTAAAAAGATAATTCCGATTCTACTCAAGACCAATATGTCCGGCTCGCTTGAAGCGATTGAAAAAGAAATAGCCAAGATAAAAAACAAAGGGGAAATACAGCGAGCAGAATTTAAAGTTATAGCAAAAGGCGTCGGGTCGATTTCTGAATCAGATATCAAAAATATATCAAATAGCGAAAATGCAATTATTATTGGATTTAACGTAAAAGCCGACAAAAGCGCTCTCGAAATCGCGTCCAAGCGAGGCATAACTATTTCCTTTTTTGATGTTATTTACAAAATGACCGAATGGTTGGAAGGAGCAATGGAGGATCGGAGGCCCCGGATTGAGACAATTGAAACGACTGGCCGAGCCAAAATTATCCGAGCCTTCAGTCGCACCAAAGAACGCCAGATAGTCGGAGGAAAAGTCATTGAGGGAAGCCTCGTTCTAAATGGCAACGTAAAAATATTACGCCGGGAATTTGAAATAGGCCGAGGCAAGATTGTGAATCTGGAGACAGGCAGAGTAAAAACCAGTATGGTCACCGAAGGCTCCGAATTCGGCATGATAGTCGAATCCAAAATCGAAATTGCGCCCGGCGACATGGTGGAATTGTTTAATGTAGCGCAAAAATGAAATTCGTCGCAGGTGTAGTTTTTGATAGACATTGCGCAGGCTGGCGAGCCGAGCATAGCAAATTTTCAGTAGAAAATTATATCGTGTCTAGTAAAAACTATACCAAGAAAGAATTTCATTATCATTTTATATGACCCAGAGAAACGAAAAGGCAGCCAATTATATCAAAGAGCTCGCCGCAGAATTTTTGGGGCGAATAAACAATCGAACATCGCTCATCACCGTAACTTCCGCAACCTGCTCCAGTGACCTAAAACGCGCCACGGTATTCATCACCGTCCTCCCTACCGAGAAAGAAAGGCCAGCCTTAGAATTTGCCAAGCGCCATAGAGGAGAATTTAGAGAATTCCTAAAAAAAACGATGACCACTAAAAATATACCTTTCATTGATATCGCCATAGATCTAGGCGAAAAGCATCGCCAAAAAATTGACGAACTGCTACGGAAAAAGTAGGATATATAGACTCCCTCTTTGATTCTCCCCCTTAGCAAGGGGGGTTTAGTGGAAAACTAAAGTTTACGATAGTCGGCCTGGTAGCCAAGAAGTAAGGCGTTCCTCTGCAAAAGGAATATACGTGGGTGCGATTCCCACCCAGGCCTCTATAGCACGTTTCCATAAATTTTTGCTACCAAGCAAAGTGAGCAAAAGCTTTGTTGGCTTCGGCCATTTTGTGCGTGTCTTCTTTTTTCTTGATGGCCGAGCCTTCGTTCTTGGAAGCGGCAATCAATTCATCGGCGAGTTTCAAATGCATGGGTTTGCCCTTGCCTCCCCTGGCCGCATCGCGAATCCAACGCATTGCTAGAGCGTATTTGCGTTCCGACCGCACTTCGATCGGGATTTGATAGTTAGCGCCGCCGATACGCTTAGAACGCACTTCGGTCGAAGGACCGGCATTTTTCATCGCCAGGTCAAAAATCTCCAACGGATTTGGATTGCCGGTTTTTTCTTTGATTATGTCAAAAGTCGCGCACATCACTTTGCGGGCAGTTTCTTTTTTTCCTGACCACATAATGTAATTGATAAATTTCTCCAATTTTTGGGAATTATAGACGAAATCCGGAGCAACGATATTTCTATTTTTTACTTTTCTGCGCATGGCTGATTATTTTTTGGAATCTTTTGGTTTCTTATTGCCGTAAAGCGACCTAGCTTGTCTTCTCTTCTCCACCCCTTGCGTATCCAAAACTCCGCGCACCACATGATACCGCACTCCGATCAAGTCTTTCACGCGTCCACCGCGGATCATTACCACTGAGTGTTCCTGTAAATTGTGCCCTTCGCCCGGAATATAAGCGGTGACTTCCATGCCGTTGGTGAGTCGCACCCTGGCGATTTTTCTAAGAGCGGAATTTGGTTTCTTGGGAGTGGTGGTGGAAACTTTGGTACAGACGCCGCGCTTGAAGGGACTAGAGAAAAACACCGGCCGGTTTTTGAGAACATTAAATCCGCGAGTCAAAGCCACCGTCTTGTCTTTCGGGTGAGCTTTAATTCTCGACCTTTTGATTAATTGATTGATGGTTGGCATAAAATAAATCAGATTCTAGCTTCTAGTAATAGTTTCTAGAAAATAAAAAAGTCCGAAGACATAGGGACAATGTACTATAAATAGCTCTAAAACGCAAGACCGGTAAAAAAACTAAAAAGAAATGCCAGTATGGGCGTTAAATAAGCAGAAAAGAAAAAGATAAAAACGATAAGTATAATTAGAGAATATTGCTCATAGGCCCGGATAAAGGCAAAAGCGGATTCGGGTAAAAAAGACAAAAGAATCTTGGAACCGTCCAAGGGCGGGATCGGGATTAAGTTGAATATTCCCAAAGCAAGATTTACCACAACAATTATAGAAGTTATAAAATAAAAACCCTCTGGCAGAGAAAGACTAGATGAAAAGTTTAAGGTAAGGCGAATAATAAATCCAAATAAAATCGCAACGGCTAGATTGGCCAGAATCCCAGCCCCGGCGACAGTTATCGTTCCCCATTTTTTATTACTTAAATTATCCGGATTATACGGCACTGGCTTCGCCCAGCCGAGCAGAAATGGCGAATGTGAAAGAACTAAAACTAGGGGCAAAAACACGGAGCCAAAAAAGTCTAAATGTTTGAGAGGGTTCAAGGTCAGTCTGCCCGCAAAGCGCGACGTCTTGTCACCAAAATATTCGGCCGCAAAACCGTGCGACACTTCGTGAATAACCACAGACATCACTAATATAGCGATATAAAAAATTACATTGATTGCATCCATATAAATTCTATGATACCATAAACCGGCAATGAAGATATGCGCGATCACAAAAAAGAGTTCAATTATGGGTGGCGGATATTCAAATAGAACCCGCGCCACTAAATTCAACCCGACCGGCCGAATCCGAAAACACCTCAATCTTCAAAAGAAGAGGATTTTTGTGCCGGAAATAAATAAATTCTTGAATATCGAAGTCTCCGTCCAAGGTCTGCGCACCATGAAAAAGAATGGGGCTTATGCCACACTTCTCAAGGCTGGATTGATAAAAGCGTAAAATAATGTATTATTAGGGTATGGATACTTTGATGAAAAAAGCTCAGATTTTCAAGCTCGGGAAAAGTCCCGTAGTGGTTTTGCCTGTTCGCGCATGGGAATTAATCAGCGAAAGAGCAAACATGCTTGAAGAATACTACCAGATGTCCAATTCTAAAAAATATAAAAAAGATATTGCTAATGCTCGTCGTTCTAAAAAAGAAATACCTGCTAATGCTTTGTATGAAAAATTAGGGCTTATCTAGCATGTACTATACTTTCAAAGGAAAATCTGCCGATGAATTTTCCGATCTCCCGAAAGATATTCAGTTGCAAATAATGAAAAAGCTTAAATTTTTTATGTCGTCTCCAGATCCGCTTTATTTTGCGGAGCATCTGAATAATTTTGATTTAGGAGAATATCGCTTTCGTGTTGGAGACTATCGTGTTTCTTTCGATGTTGAAAATGACACGGCTAAAATTTTAAAAGTCGCTCATCGTAAAGATATTTACAATAAAAAATAGCGTCTACGCCACTCTCCTCAAAGCTGGATTGATAAAAGTTTGACTTTACGCTGGCACGAAAGTGAGAGCAGTGCCTTTTTTACCACTTCTGCCCGTGCGGCCTATTCTGTGCACATAAGTATCATAAGTCTGCGGCACATCATAGTTTATGACGTGAGTCACGTCTGGAATATCAAGTCCCCGTGCGGCAACATCGGTGGCTATCAAGATATTAATATGATCTTTTTTAAATGAGTCCAAAATCCGAATGCGTTCGCGGCTTCTTTTGTCGCCATGAATTCCGCCTACCTTAAATCCAAATGCGTGCAATTCTTTGGCGAGCGAGTCCACGCTGTGCTTCATTTCTCTAAAAATTAAAACTTTATCCGAACCGTCTTTTTTTAAAATTTCGTGTAATTTAGATAATTTTTCTTCTTTACTTCGCGCCCGAATTACATTTTGATTAATGTTTTTTAGTGTCTCACCAGTAATTACCGAAATAAAAATTGGATCTTTTAAATACTGCTCTGTTAACTTTTTAATATCAGGAGATAAAGTCGCCGAGAAGAAAAGTGTCTGGCGTTCTTTATTTGTCTTGCCAATTATGTAAACCATATCGTCGCGGAATCCCATATCGAGCATTCGATCAGCTTCATCTAAAACCACAGAGTGGCAAGTCGATAAATCCAAAACTTTTTTTTCAATCAAATCCCGCAAGCGCCCCGGGGTACCAATCACAAACGACACGCCCAATTTTATTTCTCTAATCTGCTTCATAATCGGCAATCCCCCGACGCAAGCCACCGAAAACATGCCGAAACCGAAAGCTAGAGTCTTAAAATCACTTTCGATTTGGAGCGCCAGCTCGCGAGTCGGCGCCATGATCAAAACTGTTTCTCTTTTAGCGAGTCCTTTAGTTTTGGCAATTTTTTCAATCAGGGGCAAAAGAAAGGCCGCCGTTTTGCCAGTGCCAGTATTAGCCATCCCAAAAACATCTTTGCCGGCTAAAACTGTGGGTATCGCTTGATCTTGAATCGGCCGCGGACTCACAAATCCAGCGCCTTTTATATTTTTATGCAGTTGTGGGTTGAAAGGAAAATCGGCAAAAGTATGCTTGGAGACATAAGGCGCCTCTTCGACATGCGTTCCTCTTTTAATGAAACGGGAAAAATCGATCCTCTCACCTCTCTGGCCGCGGGATCTACTTTTATTTTTGTTTGGAAAACGTGGTCTTCCTTTGAAGGAAGACGGGCGACATCCGAATTTGCTCGGAGCAGCCGAATGAGGTTTGTACATCTTGTTCATATTGGGTCACTCCCAATATGCAAAAAGAATGCAGCCAGAGAATGATACGTAAAGCATAGCATTTTGCTAATAATTTGTCAAATTTACCCGTCCCCAAAAGGCATAAGATAACTGATCCAGAACTAATCTAGTTCTGTTTTTTAAGCCAGTCGATCATTTTATTGAAAGTTTCCGGACCCGCTTCGCCGTTTGCTGTCAATCCCTCCGCTTTTTGAAACGTTGTCACCAATTTAACCGTACCGGCACCATAATCGTTGTCCACCCTAACGGGTCTAGCGGAAGTATTGTTATAAATATTTAAAAATCGTTGCACCGTGCCGACATTCGCGCCGCGGGACTTTAGTTTTAAGACAACTCTGTTATCAATTAGTTTTTGCAATTCACCTATCAGGCTCTGATATTTATAAGTCACGAGCTCCGGCTTTTTTGGCGCACTCGTTTCAATTGGCGCAGACGCAGGCAGTTTCGCCTGCAAAGCACTCAAATCATTTTTGGTTTTCTGTAATTCGATTTTTAAATCTTCATTCTCTTTAGTCAAAGCGGCCACTTTTTCACTCATCTTGCTCTCGGTGCCGGACTGCAAAGTAGTGATAGCCCAATAACCCAAAAGGCCTAGTAATCCCAGAACAACGATTGCAAATAAAGCGAATTTTAATTTCTCCATCCCGAACGAAATAGGACGCGTACGCTTACGCTTCGTTGTCCTTTTTATTATTTATAATATATCTAATCAATTTCATAATTTTATTTTAATTCTATGCGTCCGCGATTTCGTTCGGGATATAGCATTCCCCCATTATATCAAATGCGCCGAAGAGGCGCAAAAGTAAAGGGCCGGTCGCGATTGCGACCGGCCCTAAAAATGTATTCACTTTCGCGTAAACCTGCGGGATTGAGTTTGTTACTCAACCCGATGAAAGAGCTTGACTACGGCGTGGAACTACCGCTGACTGCAGTGCCGCCGCCTTGATACGGCGATTCAAAAGTTGACCGGTACCCCAAATTTAAGACACACTTGGTCCAAGAATTACTTTACAAGATGGCAGTGGAATATCTGTATTCCACTTTTTGCAGTTTAAACAATATCCTTTTTCAACTACATGTTTCCTGACAATCTTTTGAGTGGGGATTGGAATATCTTCTTCGTAGAAGACGACTGTTTTCTTTTTGGTAATTTTCTCTCCACAAGAACATTGATTAAGTGGGGTGAGGCACGATTTCAGTCACTTCTGCATCTTTCGGTATCGGTCTTTTGTATGAATCACTCGATCTCGGTATTCTCTCTTTTGGGGGAGTCAAATCATCGTCGTCAACTTCTTTTTTCTTTTTCTTGCCGAAAACCATTACCCGAAGTTCCTCAATTTGGAGTTTCATATCGTCGATTGTCTTTTGTTGATCACTCACAATGATATTGAGTCTCTTGATTTCTTGCCTGAGTTCTCTGTTTTCATCTCGCAGATGCCAGATTTTAAATCTTTGCTGTTCGTGGAGAAATTCAATGTTACGAAGACGAACTAGACGTTTTTTGATCTCTGCTTTAGACAATCCAGCTTTGGACATATCTATATTTTACCATTGTTTTACAATGATTTCCTTTAGGTTATCCACATTTGAGTGTGAGGGGTTACTCAAATTGAGCTTGACTTTTGCATTTGAATATGCTATACTATGTAAAGTAAGTATGGGTACTGTTCTTTACATATGTTTTTTCCTTGCACCAATTTTTTTGGTTTTCTTGCAAGATAATAGCTTATAACCCCGTAGTGAATCCTGTAGTGAATTTTCTTTGAAAATCTACTACGGGATGAATTTTGGCGAGGCGCGCAGCGCGCCCTCAAAAGGGCATCGCCAAAATCTACTACCGGGTTCTAGGTTGCTGTCTTGTAGGAAAGACTTCTTGCAAGGTAGAAACTAAACAACAACAACAAGAAGCGAGAACTACCTCGTTTCATCCAGAAAGGCAGACTATGACACCAGAAAATAAAAAACGGTTGGAGGTTGTGGGGTACCTTGCATACAGTTTGGTCGGGATCGCGGTCTTGGCCCTGATAGTTTGGGCCATCACGTCGTCATCATCCTCGTCCAGGAAAAAAATGGCTGGGCCGGACGGTATTATTGGAAGCCTTCGCAGCCTGGTGCAAGCTTCCAACGGGTTGAGGGAACTTGTTTCCAGCAATCAAGTCGTTGCCTCCAGGCAAATGGAGACACTGTCAGCGACGATAGCTTCGAACAACGCGGCCATCAGAGTGGAGACCAGGGCGTTAGTGGACGAGTCGGTGGCAAAAGCCATGGAGCCGTTCCAAAAGCTCCTGACTAACCCGCCGTCTCATTGCCCTCCCCCAGTCGCGGCGAAGGCAAGTCCGACGCCACCCCCGGTCGCTGCAGCGGCACCGGCTCCAGTCACGGCGATGGCGCCCTCGGGAGTCACCAACAGCAACACGCTGGTGGTAAATAATCCCCCACCGCAACCACAACCGGTCGCGGTATCCACGGCAGAACGGTGGGTACTCCAAAACAACAACATGGTGGTGGTCGGAGGGGGTCCACCATCGGTAACAATCACAACGAATCCCCCGCAGCCATACTGGCTGAGGGATCTGTTCAAGTAGAACAAGTAGAAATCGATCTATAGCGCCGCGCAGGGACATCCCTCCGGCGCTATTGACTTTTTAAGACGAGTATGCTATACTACCAAGAGTGGATTATAGATTGTTCTTTCTATACTTTTCTTGTTTTTGAGATGTTTTCCTGCAGATATTAGCTAGCTTAACTCTGGCTACTGCCTGCAGGGAAACAACTAAATTAAAAAACAAAAACATGAAAAAAAACATGATCCTAGCCGCAATACTTGCGACAACACTAACGGCCTGTGGGACCCCCAAAGTCGGTCTCGCCCGGACGACCATCGATCCCATGCCGGGAGTGAGACCACTCACCTCCGTCAAACGGACCACAGTAGTGACGGCAACCTCCACCAACATCACGACGGTGGAAAAAATCGAGAGTCCGGAGTCGGCGCAAGCCAGACTCCGCATGAAGGAACTCGAGGGCAATCGGGATGTCGCGGTGGCCCGGGGCAATCAGTCTCCGGGATACTACCCCGCCACCTATGGCTACTATCCCCAACAGCCAGCATTCGGAGTCGGAGGCGGCGTAATCGTCTCCTCCGGACGGGTGGTCATCGGTGGGCAATGTCAACCACGCCGACCCTACGATGGATACAACTGTGACCCCAACCCCACCAGGGCGGTGGGGGCTTGGTAAAGTCATCATCGAGCGCCGCGCTCTCACGAAGAGCGATCGGCGCTCTTCTTTTTTAGGACAGAATTCAGGGCGATAGGCAAGACTTTAGCTTGACTTTTAAAACAAACCTGTTAAGATATATTTATGAAAAAATTAATTAGTATCATCATAGTAATAGCGTTTTTTGCGGCTGCTCCTGTTTATGCCAAGCATAACAACAGCAGTTCTTACAATAAGAGATATACTTCTAATAGTTATTACAATGGTTACAATTGCAGATCAAGTTGCGGCGGATCAGCTTATTATTCGATACCTTCGTATTATCCATCTTATGATTATGTAGGCAGCAACTACATCTATAGTAATTATGGTTCTGGATGTAATTATGGCTGTAGCAGTTCTTACTATCCTGCTTATTCTTATTCCACTCCGTCATATTATTACGACAATAGTTATTACGGTTATGGTGGTTATGATAGTTACAACTACTATGGAGATGGAATCTATTCTTATTCTTACTATTCTTACTAAAAAGTCAGCCATTCCCATAGCGGTCTAAATTGCACAGTAATTCCATTTTTAGCTTTGCATTGGTATAGTGGAAACACAAAACTAAAAGCTCCCTTACCGTTCAGTAAAGAAAAAACTTTTTACTTCAAATTGATTCTGGAAGATATTCTAATATCTGTTGATATATATCATGCAATGTGCCTTTAGCTATGGAATTATACATAGGCATAGGCTATGCGAGGTATTTCGAAGTTTGCAAGCAACGATGGTTCGGCGGAAATTTCCAAAGAAACTAAGTCTTCATCTTCTATGTAAAGAGCGGTAGCTTCTCGTATATTATTTTCCAGTTCTGGCAACGTTTCCCCAGAGGTAAAAATAGGATGATCGACTGCCTTTGCGCAATAAACACCATCTTCATCTTTTTTAATTGTAAACTGTATTATGCTTGACATAAATTTAATAATTACACACGCCTAATAGCTCACAAATAAAGTCAGTGAAAACCTCTGTATAGCTCATAATTCCTGTTAGTGTAGTCGGTATTATGACTATGAATACAAAGAAGGAA
>MFVS01000004.1 GCA_001786195.1 Candidatus Nomurabacteria bacterium RIFCSPLOWO2_12_FULL_40_42 | reverse complement strand
TTAGACTTTTGTTTCAAAAATTCAGACAACTGAAGGTATTTAAATGCGCCTGTGAAAAAGTCGGCTTGCGGAGTTTTGTAATTCAAAGAAACAAAGAAAAGTGGCGCGCCAGTTTTCAACTGGCACGAAATTCGGAGGTGAAAAAGGAAAGGTTCAAAAACCCGCCCGCATTCCAGTATGAGAGAAATAGTTCTCTTGTATTAGAGTGAGAGGCGAGGTTTAGCATTTCATTCCCCAGAAAAATAGTTTGCCCCGCCGAGTCCGCTTTAGTAGTTTTAATCATTTGGATTCTGCTCGAAATAGTTTCGAACTTTGTCCAACAAACACCGCCTTCGGTGTAACGCAGTACGCCAACAACCCTTCCATAAAATTAAATATTTTTCTTGACCGTTTTAATTGATTTTTTTACCGTCTTGCGCGCCTTTTGAGAAATGCCTTTCCAATCATGTTTCAGCTTCTGAGCGAAAACTTTGATCTCTTTTTCATGAGCTGCGTATTGCTTGGCATAATTTTGGGAGATGGCATCCACCGCTTTGTTGTATAAAGGAACAGTAACCTCTTTTACTTTCTTGATCTCGCTTTGCGCTTCTTTCTTCATTTTTGAAAAGAGCGCCAAGGCTTTTTTTTGATGCGCTTTGCTGTTCGGACCTAAGAGATAATACACGCCCGCGCCAATTGTCGCTACCCCCGCCCCGATTGCTACTTTTTTACCAACAGACATTTTTTTATTTTTTTTCATATTTATTTATTTTTATTCTTCTTACTTTTAAAAAATTTTATAAGAAACTGAAACAAACTGCTTTCTCTCACTTCTTCCAGCATCTCTTTTGTCGTATCACCAATACTATTTATGTCTCCTTCCACTTTGTTAATAATTCGTGAAAAAGTGCGACTTATGCGGATAAGATAAACTAAAAATACAGCGATTAAAATCCACAAAGTGACAAATCCGACTGAAGATATAAAAAAGAAAACTTGTGTTTGATCGATTGCGTCCATGCTTTAATTATAGCATATCTCCCATATTTAGTTATATAATTCATACATGCAATTACAGGACAAGCTGGAAACAAAATTTCGACTGAACCCAAATCAGAAGCGAGCCTTGAACAGACTCAAGCTCTTCTCGGTGGCAGATTTGCTTTTTCATTTTCCCGTTAGGTATTCGCATATCAGTGAAATCAAGCCTATCAATCAATTGGTAACAGGAGAGTTTGCGACCGTCTATGGAAGATTTTGGAGTCCGGATATAAAAATAGGATATAAAAGCAAAGTTCTGAGAGCCGAAGGAGAAGTTATGGATGAGACTGGAAAAATAAAAGTTGTCTGGTTCAATCAGGCCTATGTGGCTAAGATGATCCGTTCCGGGCAGTTTGTGGAATTTACAGGCAAAGTGGTGGAAGGCAAAAGAGGCAAATACTTAGCCAATCCGGAATTTAAAAAAGTTGACTCAATGCCCATAGATATACACAATTCTTTGTTTAATTTTGAAAAGAAAAAACAAAGCGAGGTATTTGGTTTTCCAGTATATGTTGAAACTCGCGGTATAACTTCCAAGTGGTTCTATCACATTATCTTAAAAATTATAAAAGATAAAACACTGGATAACCCAATAGATTACATACCAAAAAAAATACTAGAAAAATACCACCTCCCTTCTTTAAAAACAGCCTTAGTTTGGATACATTCGCCAAAGAATGCAAAAGACGCGGAGAGTGCCCGCAAAAGATTCGCCTTCGAGGAAGTTTTCTGCATTCAGCTCGAGCGCCAACATGACAAATTTGAATACCGGAAAAATAAATCTTTTCAGATAAAAGAAATCGGGAAAGAAGCAGAAAAATTTATCGGACGCTTTCCCTTCGAACTCACCAATTCGCAAAAAAAATCTATTGAAACCGTATTAACCGATATGGCCAAAAACTTTCCCATGTCTCGCTTGCTCGAAGGTGATGTGGGGTCGGGAAAAACTGCGGTGGCTGCTACTGCAAGCTATGTAACGGTAATGCAAAGGCCAAATGGGCAAAATTTTGGCAATTTACAGGTCGCATATATGGCTCCCACTGAAATTCTGGCAACCCAGCATTTTGAATCTTTTATTCAGTATTTTTCACCCCGCCCCGAAACGGGCGGGGCAAGCATTCCCATTAATATTGGTCTAATTACCGGCAGTGGCTGTCGAAAATTTCCCTCCAAATTAAATCCTGAGGGGTGGACCACTATCTCGCGTACGCAACTTTTGAAATGGGTAGCCAATGGAGAAATCCCAATTCTGATCGGCACCCATGCTCTGATTCAAAAAACGGTGAAATTTAAAAATTTGGCACTAGTAGTGATCGATGAACAGCATCGCTTCGGCACAGCGCAAAGAAGAAAGCTTGTTCGAAAAGACAATATCGCTCCGCATTTACTCTCTATGACTGCCACTCCGATCCCCCGCACCCTCGCCCTCACCATCTATGGCGACCTTGATCTCTCCCTCCTAGACGAGATGCCACACGGCAGAAAAGAAATAATTACCGAAATCATAACACCAGATAAGCGCGGAGAAACTTACGAAAAAATCCGCGAAGAATTAAAAAAAGGGCGACAGCTGTATGTAATCTGCCCGAGAATATTTGAACCAGAAGAAGCGGAGGCAGAATTTTCTTTGCAGGGTCTCTCGCAGGACGACGGCCCGAGAGGGAGCGCTCGGCGAGCACGCCGAGACAGCGACCCTGGAAAGAAAGATTCTGCTGTAGCGAAACTTGAAATGAAAGCAGTCACCACCGAAGCCAAGCGTTTAAAAAAAGAAATTTTTCCTGAATACGAAATAGACATACTGCACAGTAAAATGAGCAAGGGGAAAAAAGAGGGGGTAATGCAAGAATTTACCGGCAATAAAATAAATATTCTATGCGCCACTTCAGTAGTGGAAGTAGGCGTAAACGTCCCCAACGCCACAGTCATAATCATAGAGGGCGCAGAGAGATTTGGGCTAGCACAATTGCATCAACTCCGCGGGCGGGTGATTCGAAGCACGCATCAAGCCTATTGCTATATTTTTGCCTCCGACTCCGCTAAAGCTTCGCCGTACAAGGGAAGCAAAAGTAAAACCCTTGCAAGACTGAAAGCTTTAATCACCGCCAAAAATGGTTTTGAATTGGCCGAATTAGACCTGACCCTCCGCGGCGCGGGCGAACTCGGAGGCACCAAACAATGGGGCATCACCGACCTCGGCATGGAAGCGATAAAAAATATAAAAATGGTGGAAGCCGCTCGCGCCGAAGCCATTCGCCTAATCGAAGAAGACCCGGAACTTGCAAAGTATCCGCTACTTAAAGCTAAAGTAAAAAGTAAAGCGGGAGAATTTCATTTCGAGTAACTAGCTACAAATTTAATTTTCCCAAAATATTTTTCTTGCTAGCATATCCTGGCTAATTACTTCTACAAATCTTCGCATAATTGGAAAATGTTCAGTCGCTCTAAATTTTTTATCAAAATCTTTTCCATACGAATGTTTAAGCCTTTTTAACGAGCGTTCACTCACAGGATCCAATAACTCAAAAAGGGGTTCGATTTTATCCAGAGCGCAGATAAACTGCGCTTCTTTGCTTCTTCGTTCCAGGTAATCTTTCCAGTTATCTTTGGCTATTTTTCGCAAGAAAACTGGAAGAGAATTGAATATTATTTTGGCATCTTTCCGTTCTTGGGCTTCATGCTCCTTGGTTTTTAAATGATACGGTATATCTCCATGCAACATTTCTCCAAAATCATGAAAGGTAATAATCTGATGTATGCGTTCCATGTCAAGTTTATAATCCGGGTCTTCCAGTGGTTGGAAATACAAGGCAAGATAATGAAGAGCAAAAAGATGTTCAGCCACTGATTCACTATGCACTGAAAAATCACGCTTGGTAAAATAACGCAGTGTGCGTTTCAACTGGTAGGCTACCCGAAGCGCTTTCGTTTCTTTCATCACATATTTATCTGACCACTTTGCTAACTTTTTTTTGCTCATATTGTCCGCCCTCTAGGATTCGCGCCTAGGACCCCCGAGGTATAAGCTCGGTGCTCTAACTAACTGAGCTAAGGGCGGATATACTTATACAATAAATATAGCAAAATAAGAGCAAAACGCAATTTTAGATTTCTTTTTTCCGCAAAGCCACAATCGCTTTTTTATGGTGTTATAGATAAGCTGAGCATTAGATTTGGGTCTCAGTTGGAGCTATGATTTCTTTCTTTTTTAAAAGTATCCCGTGCGCAGTCAGTATTTTTTCATATTCTTCCTGTTCGAGAGTTTCAACTTCAATAAGCTTATGCGCAATAGCATCAAACGCTTTTCTGTTCTCAGTCAAAACTTTTTCCGCCGATTTTAACCCATCGCTCACTATGCGGGAAACCTCGGCGTCCACTTTAGTCGAAACTGTCTCTGAAAATTCTTTTTCTACCATCTCCCCATATTGCGGCCGGCCGCCTGCACCGACGAGCGCGATTGGTCCGATGACATCCGACATGCCGAAACGAGTGACCATGGCTCGCGCCAAATTCGTCGCCACTTGCAAGTCCGAGGACGGTCCAGTGGTAACATCTCCAAAGATCATCTGCTCGGCGACATACCCGCCCAAAGACATCGCGATGTCATCAATAAATTCTTTCTTGGACTGCAGGCGCCGCTCTTCGAGCGGCAGTTTCAAAGTGTATCCTCCAGCGTTGCCGCGGGCGATAATCGAAACTTTATGCACCGGATCGGCATAAGGCAAGACTGAAGCCACTAAGGCGTGTCCGGCTTCATGATAAGCGGTAATTTCTTTTTCTTTTTTGGAAAGAAGATGACTCTTGCGTTCTGGTCCAAGCATGACTTTCTCGATCGCCCGGATCAGGTCAAATTGGAAAACTTTTTTGCGATTTTCCCGAGCCGCCAATATGGCGCCTTCATTCATGAGTGAATAGAGGTCAGCGCCGGAGAAACCCGGAGTGCGTTCGGCAATTAATTTTAAATTGATATCCTCAGCCAAAGGTTTTTTCCCGGCATGAATCTGTAATATTTCTTCGCGATCGGCGCGGTCCGGCAAATCCAGCATTACTTTCCGGTCAAAACGGCCCGGGCGAATAAGCGCCGGGTCGAGCACATCCGGACGATTAGTCGCCGCCATCACGATCACTTTATCGTTTGGCTCAAAGCCATCCATCTCCACTAATATTTGATTCAGAGTTTGCTCGCGTTCGTCATTGCCCCCGCCAAATCCCCCGCCACGGGTGCGCCCGATGGCATCAATTTCGTCCACGAAGATTATGGCCGGAGCAGATTTTTTAGCCATTTTGAAAAGGTCTCTAACTCTGGAAGCTCCAACGCCCACAAACATTTCCACAAACTCGCTTCCGGACAAGTGGAAAAACGGCACCCCCGCTTCCCCAGCTACGGCCCTCGCGAGCAAAGTATTGTGATTGATGAATCCATTAGCCAAAAAGTTATGAGTTACAGGAACAGTGAGGTCATACACAACTGCCCTGCTTTTTTTGATTTCACTAATTTTAGTAAAGAAAAACTTTCCTGAAGATAAATTCTTCAAATGAGCTATCTCTGGCATGCGAACAAGGTTTGGAGAAAGCCCCAAAATTCCATTAATAAAAGAATTCATGCCATTTTGTGATGGTGTTCTTTCGCCCGAAATGTATCTGACTGTATTTTTATACAGCGACTGACTATAGAATTCTCGATTAAGGGTTCTATTTGTCGACATCACAGCTTCTTTCCATACTTTATGCACCAAAACCCCTTGAAGTGGAATAAGGTTGATATTTGTGTTTTTCTGTCTTACACAAACAGCGGATAATCGAACTTTTTTTCTTTCTACTCTGAAACCAATCTGTTCTTGAAACTTCTCCACAAAATCACCATAAATAACAATATATGATTGGAGTTGGTTATTATATTTTTTTCTTCGTTCATAACTTCTCACTACTATGCCAAGATTAAGAAGCATTACTTGAACTTGATCGACTAAAATTTTACTAGAACTTGAAAATGTTACACTGCCGCTCTTTTCTACGCATCCATCAGTATCAAACAGTCCCTGTAAAAACTGGCAAACATATTCTTTTGGAGCAAATCGTACCCACTCTGGAATTTCTTTATGTCGCGCATATGTTTCTTTAAGCCCCCACGAAAGTATTCTTGCTTTAGCTTCAACATTTTTTAATTCGTAATCATATGGGCGTGAGGAATTTTTAGAAAATTCAGAATTAAAAGTTGTTTTTGCCACTTTTTGCATATGTGTAAGAATTTCTGGGTCGGCAGTGGAAAATATTATTCTATCTTTTACTGTCAAACAGCCATCACCTGTAAGAATACCGAGAAAGTATGCCACATCTGGACTTAGAATTTTTGTGTACGATCCAAAAATTTGCGTATTAGAACCAACCACAAGCCATTCATCCTGACTTATATCAATGAGTCTTTTGAAAATAAAATGACCAGTATCTTTGTCTAATGCAATTACAGGATGCTCTGGGGTGCCTTCGATTGTCAGTCCAGAATCTGTAACCATAGATAGAGTTTCTTGCTCACCTAAATGATACCAGTGTGAGGCAAGGGATGATTTTAATAATCCTGTCTTGGCATCTAATGTAACAATGCCAAGTCCATCAACAGTGTTATCGCCATTAACCGAAAAATATTTAGGCACATCTTCGATTGCTACCAATCCTTTTGACGTATGTAAAAGAGTATCGCCAGTCACACATTTCCCTGTCCCTGGTGCGCCGGTCAAAATTACGCCTTTCGGAATTCGCGCTCCAATATCCAAGAACTTCTTTGGGCTTTTCAAAAAATCCACAATTTCTTTTAATTCTTCCTTGGCCTCCTTGCACCCGGCCACATCTTTAAAAGTCACGCGATTGTTTTTGTCATTCGGATCGGTGATACGCGCCTTGGATTGACCGAAAGAAAGCGCTTGCATTCCCGCGCCGCGCACTTGCCGAGAGATATACCAGAAAAAAAGCAAAATAAAAACTATAGGCAGAAGGAAGGGCAGGATATTAAAAATCACAAACACAAATCCACTTTCGTCTTTTATTTCTATTTCGGTCTTCGCGAGCGCTTCCTTGGTCACCCCGTAATTAAAAAGGGTTTGCGATAGAGCCGAGCCGGTTTCTTTTTTAGATTTTTTAATTTCGTCATTTTGATAAGTAATCGTCAGCTTCTCGCCTTCAACTAAAATCTTTTTTACTTCCCCCATCGAAACGCTTTTAGCTAAGTCCGAAATCGGAATCTCCGACATAACCGGAGCATTGTCCGACACGGCCAAATACACCGCCGTGATCAGCATAAAAATAAACATCGTGCCGGCAATACTGCCAGAGAGATTGCTTCCGTTTTTCCCCTTCTTACCCTTATTCGGGCTTGTTTTCTTGTTTAGAAAATTAAGATTCATCTAAAGATATTATCATAAAAAATGAAAAAATCCAAGAATAAAAAAATTATGCTAAGATGAAATTATGTCTCATTACGCGGAAAACCGCAAAGCGAGGTTTAATTATGAAATCCTAGAAAAATACGAGGCGGGTATTGAGCTCTTGGGCTCGGAGGTGAAGTCCGTGCGCGGAGGACAGATGTCGCTCGAAGGGGCATTTGTGATTGTGCGCGGAGGAGAGGTGTATTTAATCAACACCAATATTCCGCCTTACCAAGCCAAAAATTCGCCGAAGGATTATGATCAGTTAAGAAACAGAAAACTTTTACTTACTAAAAAAGAAATAGCCGAACTCGCGGGCAATGAAAAGAATAAAAGCTTGACTATTGTGCCTATTTCGGTGTATAATAAAGGTAGAAAAATCAAAGTAGAAATTGCTTTGGTAAAAGGCAAAAAAAAGTTTGATAAGCGCGAGACTTTGAAAAAACGCGATACGGATAGAGAGATCAGACGGGAGTATCAAGAACGTTGACAATACAATCATGACTTATTTTGTTTATATATTATATAGTCAGAAAGATCATAAGCTTTATGTGGGTTGTACAAGTGACCTAGAGCAAAGACTAAAAGAACATAATTCTAGGAAAGTTACAGCAACAAAAAATAAAATACCTTTAGTTGTAATCCACTCTGAAAAGTTTGAGGATAAAACTAAAGCCTTCAATAGAGAAAGATTTTTGAAAAGCTTATGGTCAGGGAAGTTAAAAAAGAAAATTCTGAAAGAGTATGTAAGTAAAATAAGTCATGATTGATTCATGGTTAACCGACCAGCTATGCTGGGATAGGATCGCCCGAACTTTTTGCATAGCAAAAATTGTTTTATGGCTAAATCCGACAGTAGTCGGATCGCCCGAACTTTTTGCATAGCAAAAAGTTTTAGGGGGATGCAAGGCATAGACAGTAGGCCTTTTGTCATTGATGCATACCGAGCATGAACGTAACCTCGTAAAACTTCGTTCAATAGCTTAATTGCAAAATTAGCTTCCAAAGTGAGAGCAATTGTTTCTCCGTACTTTACGCCGAACCAGTTTGCTTTCGCTTCAGTTTCGGCTTACGCCTAACTGATGTCTCTCTTATAGACTTCCGATATATAAGGGGCTAAATTCGCCTTTGGCGGATCGCTTGAACATTTGTAAACAAATGTTTTAGGGGCACAATATTATCGGGATAAGGAAATACCTGTTCGAGTATTTCACGAAAACCTAGAACTCGATTAAAAAATATTTGGCTCGTTTAAGAATTTTTTAATTTAAACCAAAAAGCGAGCTATGTATGTAGATTTCTTTGCAAAAACCTTCTGCACACGAGTTCAATTCTCGTCATCTCCACCATTCGGGAAAGTTCGAAGAAAAAATGGTCGCACGCTCCCGCGCAATAGTGAGGAGTGGGTGGCTAAAATCCTCGCCCGCTTTGCGGGCGCAAGCGAATTCAGTGGGTGGGCAAAATGAGATTGAGACGGACTTTTCACGCAGTACAGAGTTCGTTCCAATTTTTTTGAAATAGTCTTTAATTTCAAAAAAA
>MFVS01000003.1 GCA_001786195.1 Candidatus Nomurabacteria bacterium RIFCSPLOWO2_12_FULL_40_42 | reverse complement strand
TGTCTATCGCTTTTGGGCAATCAAAATATTATGTGGATAATCTTTCGGAAAATATAAAGAGGGGTATTCGCCAGAAATTGCGAAATGGAATATGGCCCGCTTGGGCGCCACTGGGCTATGTGAACAACAAAAACGCCCGCTGTATTGCTGTGGACAAAGAAAAGGCGAAATACATCAAGCGGGCTTTTGAAATGTATGCAACTGGCGAATATCCCCTCGCTCAAATCCGAAAGATTATCAATTCCTTGGGCTTGGTTGGCAAGAAAGGCAAAATGCTTTCCGTCTCAAATTATCAGTATATGCTCAAAAATAAAATATATTACGGAATGATTGAATATAACGGTGAATTGTATGACGGAAAGCATGAACCGATTATCACAAAGAAACTTTTTGATTCCGTTCAAGAAGTGATGGCGAACAAGAGCAAACCGAAATCGTCAAAACTCAAACCTTATGTGTATAGAGGATTTTTCCGATGTGGAGAATGTGGCTGTTTCATTACCACCGAAACGCAAAAAGGTCATAACTATTTGCGATGCACCAAACGGAAAAATCCTTGCTCGCAAAGATATGCCAGAGAGGACATCATCACTTCTCAAATAAAAGAAGAAATCAAAAAAGTTTCTTTGTCTTCCGCTTGGGCAAATGCTTCAATTAATTATTTTGAAAATGAAAAAACGAAACTTGCCCAAGCGGAAAGCTCTTTCGCCCAAAAAGCGAGAAATGAGCTTGTAGAGATAGAAACAAAACTTGATCGCTTGCTCGATTTGCAACTGGACGGCAATTTGTCGCAAACGGAATATACCGTTAAAAAGTACAAGCTCATTCTCGCCAAAAAAGATTTGGAAGAAAAAATTCGTGCTTTTGGGCGAAAGAGCAATAATCGGTTCGAACTTGCCATTGCCTTTCTAAAAGACGCCAACCAAGCCGAAAAATACGCTCAACAAGAAAATCCCGAAAGGATTCGGGATTTTCTTAAAAAGATTGGTTCGAACTTCCGCATTGCCGACCGCACGCTGGCGTGCGATTTCAAAAATGCCTTCAAAATTGCGGAAAAATACCATGCCGAGGCGCTTTGCGCCGAGGCAACATCTTTCAATTTCGCTGAATGTAAAACTTGGCGGAACCGGAGGGATTCGAACCCTCGAGACCTTTCAGCCCACGCGCTTTCCAAGCGCGCGCACTCGACCGCTATGCGACGGTTCCAGACACTAAAATACTTTACCATATTTTAAAAATAAAAAGGTATGTAATCTATTACGTAATTCAACCAAGTATTTTTAAGAATTCTTTTTCATTTAAAACTTTCACCCCCAATTTTTCGGCAGTTTTGAGTTTGGAACCCGGATTGGCGCCTGCGATGACATAGGAAGTGTTTTTCGAGACCAAACCAACTACCTTACCGCCCAAAGAAAATATTTTTTCTTTGGCTATCTCACGAGACATCTGCGAAAGCGCCCCTGTCAAGACAAAATGGAATCCGCTTAGTTTGCCTTTTTCTTGCTTTTTTATTTTCTCAATAATTACCCCATTTTTTTGCAGTTTTTTTATAAAATTTAAATTATTCTTATTATGAAAAAAACCACTCACACTTTTTAATACCGCTGGGCCGATATTTTCTATGCTATCTACTTCTGCGAGATCAAAACTCGCGGAAGAAATTAATTTTTCGAGCGTCCCGAAATGCGAAGCCAGATCTCGCGCAGTTTCTTCTCCTACATGCAGAATTCCGAGCGCCCAAAGAAACTTTGCCAAGGAAATATGTTTTTTATTTTCTATCTCTTGAATGATATTCTCGGCCGATTTTTCTCCAAACCCCCGAAGGAAAATCTGCGACTTCCTACGGGGCAGGCGCTCCAATTGCAGAAAATCTTCCCTGGTGAGAGTAAATAAATCTGCCGCGTTGGTGATCAGGCCTTCATCTTTTAAACGCCTTAAAATTTTCGGGCCAAGCTCATATATACCAAAGACCGATACAAAGTGTTCCAAGTATCTTTCATTTTTCGCGGAACATTCAGGATTGGCGCAGTAATAGGCAACGGAAAGACCACTCTTCCCGTCCCCTCCTTGTAAAGGCGGATAGGATTTCACCCCCTCCTTGCGGAGGAGGGGGCTGGGGGTGGTGATTCTCTTCTCCACTTTTCCGCCACAAGTTGGACAATGCGTCGGCATTTTGAATTTTTTCTCCTTTCCTGCGCGCAAGCGAGTTAGTACTTCCACTATTTTGGGAATTACATCCCCTGCCTTCTCTATCACCACCGTATCACCTATTCTAAGACCTAGGCGATCTATTTGATCCGAATTATGCAAGGTGGATTTTGAAACCATGGAGCCATGAACCAACGTCGGTTCGAATATCGCGAGCGGCGTCAACACCCCCGTGCGCCCGACGTTGACTAGAATTTTTTTAACTATGGTCGTCGCTCTCTCGGCTGGATATTTGAATGCCACCATGTAACGTGGAGCTTTGCCAACTACCCCCAAAACAGATTGTAATTGCAAATTATCAACGGATATTACAACGCCATCTGTGCCATATGGAAAATTGGGCCGTATTTTTTCAAATTTTTTGATAAAAGTCGTGACTTCTTCCAGATTTTTACATACCGCGTCATGCGCGTCCACTTGAAAGCCGAGCTTTTTAAGATATGCGTGTTTTTCGGAATGGGTTTGCAACTTGGTAGTCGGAGTACCGCTTGGTACTCCAACTACCAAGTTAAGATCATAAGCAAAAAAGTCCAGTTTTCTTTCGGCAGCGAGCCGAGGGTCGAGCTGCCGCATACTTCCCGCCGCGGCATTTCGGGTATTAGCAAAAACCTGCCTGCCGGCAGGCAGGGTATTTTCTCCTTCAATAATTTTTTTATTTAATTCGATAAGAGTTTTTTTCGACATTACTACTTCGCCACGAATTTCGAGAACACCACCCCCTACCCCCTCCTCCGGAAGGAGGGGGTGTAATTCTAAGGGAATAGAATGAATGGTTTTAAGATTTTCGGTTATGTCCTCGCCGACAAATCCATCCCCGCGCGTCGCGCCTCGCACGAACTTGCCATTTTCATAAATGAGCGACACTGCCAGCCCGTCGAATTTTACTTCGCAGAAATAATTTATAACCTCACCCCCCCGCCCCTCTCCTGGCCGAGAGGGGGGCAATAATTTTTTTATCCTTTTTTCCCAGTCTAATAATTCTTGCTCACTAAAAGCATCATTCAGTGAGAGCATGCGAGTCTGGTGCTTGACCTTTTCAAATTTATCAAGCGGCTTGCCGGCCACCCTATTCTCCGACGCGTTCATGTCTTCGAATTCGGGAAACTCCGCAAGCAAACTCTTAAGCTCGCGAGTGAGAGAATCATAGACATCATCCGTCACATTCGGCGCATTGTTGACATGATAGGCATTTCTTAGCCGCGCGATTTCACTTCGCAGTTTTTGTATTCTTTTTTTGACTTCAGATTTTTCCATACAGAAACTAGTATCTTACTTCCAGTTGTCTTTCTACGGCATTTGTTGGTGGATTACAAAAATTATTATTCTGACTTCCAGTATTATATCCTTTTGAGGTAATGACAAAAACTGGAACAGTAGTGGAATCACCTGGATCAGTCTTGTCCACGGTTACTATAGCGCAACTTTGTGTTGTACTGCCTAATCCAGGAACATGAAAAGTCCAATATGATGTTGAATTTTCTGTTACAGTAATAGGCCTATTATTACACGTTATAGAAAAACTAGAAGAAATGGGGGGGTTGTGCACAAAAAGACCTGTTGTAGATTTATCATAAATCAGCGCGCATTCAATGCCCGTATCCGCGGCAAAGAAAGCATCATTGGTATCGCGAGCGTTCGTGCCAAATCTTAATTCTTTAAACGCGATATTGGTCACACCAATCGCAATGGATAAAAGAAGGGCGGAAAGTGTCACCGCAAAAAGTATCACAAATCCAGATTTTAATTTTTTAATTTTTTGTATCATAATTATTCCACCCAATTAAATAAATTTTCGGAAAAAGTAATAGTATGAGGTCCAGAACCTTGCGTCCAGGTAACTTTTGAAAAGATTTTTACTTCATTGGAATCTATCTTCTGTTTAGATACTGTTCGACTAAAGCCGGTCGGAAGGTAGAAAGGTGGATTAGGTAAAGTTATAGTTTGGGTGCCTGTAAAGTTAGCAAAGTAATTACTCCATCCGATAGAATTCCCATCTGCATCAACATAACCAATCACATCAGTATCCCTTAAATTTCTAACATATTCAATACCTTCCTGCGCCAGATATGCCGCAGCCATTTTCCCTTTGGCGTAACCAGTATTAGAAACACCAGATGCTAAAACAGACATTATTCCAAGAAGTGAAACGGTAAAAATTGAAATAGCAACCAGTGTTTCTACAAGCGTGAACCCCGAACGAAAGCCCCTGGCTTCATACGGGGCAGGACCTCTATTTTTTTGTCCAAAAAATTTAATCATATGTTATCTAGCTGTCTTTGCGAAACTGAAGTTTGTAATGAAAAAGGCGTAACAATATTTTTAAAAGTTATAGTTCCGGATAATTTAATGGTAACAAAAGGCTGTTCGGTATTCCCTGCAGAAAATGGGTCTGTGCCCGACACTATAAAATAAGATGTAGGATACGGATCAATTTTAACCTCATCGGGGGTTAATGGAATAAAACCGCCAGCATAATCCGAAGATTTATAAATTTTTGCATCGTTACCTATGTAATAAGCCCATTGGTCTCCATAATAATAACCACTTCCTGGATTATTGGGACTATTATATAGATCGCCATCTTGCTGCTCAAAAAATATGCCCCAACCACTGTCACAATTATTTGGAACACTAATATCACTTCTTATAGCGCCACCACTATAGCACCTATAATTATATCCCGTTCTCAAATTCCTCGACATATCTTCCATAATAAAACTTAAATTGTCCATAATCGAGCGCATATTTTGCGATTTGTTGTGAAGCAAATTGGCATTTAAAAGCGCGCCCATCCCTGCCATGATAATGACCAGGAAAAGAGAAACAGCGATCATTGTTTCGATTATTGTGTAACCCTTCATACAATTTTTAATTTTCAATTTTATAATTTTCATTTAATTTTTAGTTTACTTGAATTCGGCCAGAAGAGTAAATAGTAATGGTTGCCGTAGACGCGCTTCGCGGAGAAGAAACAGTAATTTGGGCATCGCATGTCATTTGCGCTCTAGAATCAGGACGGCGGAAAACAATATCCACAACAGACAAACCTCCGCATTGCACCCCAGATATATAAGCATTCTGGTTAATGGTGATAGTATCTCCCCAGCTATCGGTTGTTAAGTTATAAGTGTTATCTGGATATTTATCGGCAAAATAAACAAAATTTTTCTGATTAGAAGCATCAAAATGTACCCCGTAAGACGGCTTCCAGTCTGGAAGATAACCACCGGTGCTGTAATAATCTGGCGGTAAATTGCCGGAGAGAGATGACTTCTGCGCTTCGACTATTTTCAGAGCTATATCGCTCGCCAGATTTTTAATATCCACTTTGGCTTGGAATTCAACGTAATTATACATAACTATAGAGCTCATCACCGCAAAAATACCCAGCACCACGATGAGCTCGACATAAGTCATACCCCGACGAAAATCGCCAATTTTCAATTTCCAATTTTTAATTTTTAATTTATTTTTTTTCATTTCTTAAAATCCAAAAAGAAAAAGGGGTAACGGGAAGAAAAATGCCAGCAACGCTCCAAAAATCAGAAAGGGCGCAAAGGGCAGTTCACTTTTCATTTTGTAGCCTCTTCGTAAAAGGATAAGCATAACGCCTATTATAGCACCGCTCCAGAAAGCGAGCACGAGAGCGGCTAGGCCCGAAGCAAGACCGAGCATCCAACCCAAGCCAAGAGCGAGCTTGGCATCCCCGAGACCCATCCACCGCCCGCCCGAGATCAGCCAAAAAAAGGCGAAAGGAAAAGCCACGAATAAGCCGGATAAAAATTCTAGGAGAGTCGGAAAGTGCGAGGAAAAAATATTTCCCTGAAATAAAAATAGTCCTAGAAAAGCGAGAATGCTAAAAATTAGCGCCAAAATATCCGGAATTATTTTGTGCCGGAGGTCATAGGCCGCAATAACTATCAAAATTGAAAACATCACGGCATAATAGGCGCAAGTAAAACTAAATGAAAGTACGTTCAAAAAGAAAATATCTTGGAATTTTAGAAACAAACTGGCAAAAATAAACCCGGTCGCAAGCTCTACAAATGGATATTGGATTGATATTTTGGTTTTGCAAGTCCGGCACCGGCCTCGAAGGGCCAAAAAACTAAAAAGCGGAATGAGTTCATACCAGTAAAGTTTACTTTGGCAAACCATGCAAGTGCTCCGGCCTCCGAACGACCCAAAAAAAGATTTTCGCGTATTTAAGCGGAAAATTACAACATTCAAAAAACTGCCGATAATGAGGCCGAGGATGAAAAAGATAGCTGTATACAACATAAACATATATGAATTATATCAGCTATGTTAATTTTTTAAAAGCTTGCGTTCTAGCTAAAAATAATTAGGTTATCCCCATTTAGCAAAAAAACATTCAAATAGCATAATAGCAGCGGCCGCTGCTATTATGCTATTATCATTTAATTTTTAACAATTTAAAAGTTTTATTTCAGATAACCCGCACACCTAAGGATAATTCACGACAACTTTTATATCTTTGATTTTATCCGGAAAAGACATTTTCCAAAAAGGGCTGATGACCACATCCGCCGAATCAATGTTTGGATATTGCGCCAGTATTTGCTTAAAATCTTTCTTCCGTTTGCCCAAAAGATCCGCCTTGAGATTGTTCTCATCCACTGGATAGATAATCTTGGCCGTACCGCTTAAATTAAAATTTATATTTTTAACGTCTGCCGGATTATCGGCAAAAAAAAGATTATCTTTGTTATCCATAGTGAAAGTGAGATCGCGAATATTTGGTATATCGATAGCAGTGTCATCATAATCTTCGAGGTTATCTTCGGCAATTTTTTTGGTAAGCTTTTTTACATCAAAGAGAAAACCGTACAAGGTGCCTTTCAAATTCAAAGATGATTTATTGCCTTCCGACGTAGCAGCACCATCTTCCGTATCTAGGAAAACTGCGTCTCTGAATAAAACAAATCCGCTCGGAATCTGATCCGTAGCTTTTTTGAGAAGCTTTGCTTGGAGAGCGATTTTTAAATCATTCATACCGGCCAATTTATCGATGTCCGTTATAACCGGGACCTGACCAATAAATCCGCCGGCAATGGAACCCTTGCTACGAGCGTAAAATTTAGAATATTTCGGCGTTCCTTTAAATCCAAAAATCGTAAAATCAAGCGGACCGCTATTGTATTCTTCCCCTCCCGCCGCCGCATAAATACCCACTTCCACCGACCCCGGAGCGCTACTCCGCATCCCCGGCACAACTATCTGCTTGACAGTTTTATAAATTTTTCCATTGGAACCCTCGAGCCGAGTATCAATGTCGAGTCGTTGGGGAACGGAACTAAAATTATTGTAAATCAAAACCGTACCCTTGGCTTTCTCGATAACATCTTTCGTTTTGGTGTCCTGCACCACTTTACTTTCTTCGCCGGAAATAATTATCAGCTCAAAAGGTAGAGTATCGCTGCTCGCGTCTTTGCTGGCCGATAAATTTTCATGCAAAGCCATGTTTCTGACTTTCGGATTCACTGTGACTGTAACTTTCAAAAACATATACGAAAGCGCAAAAATAAAAAATACGAGGGAAATAACTGCCACCAACCAAAGCTTGTACCTCCTCGGTTGCTTCGGAGTTTCGGTTTCGTCCCGCTGGAATGAACTACCGGACAGAGCTTTAGACTCTGCGTCAGAGTCTAAAGCTCTGTCCGGCTCCGGCTTGCTGGCGCGTTTTATTCTTATCATGTCTTGTAATAAATTTTTTTGCATATTATATTATATTTTATTTGAAAAACGATTAATGTAAATAGAGTTTATGGCAAGCGCCGGATCACGAATGATGCCCTCTTTAAACTCCGCCATGCCCTTAAAAACTTCCGTCCCTAAAAAAGTAACTGTAAATTTTGATTCGGTTAGGGTATATTGGCTGAATTGTTCGGTTTTAATTGTTTCCGAGAAAAAACTAGCCATTTCAGCATCGACGGAGAGATAAATATTCGCCGGAACAGAAATATCATTGGTCAAGTTGGACAAGGAATTTTGGAACGAGAGTAACCAGTCATTTTTTAATTTTTCTATTATGGGCCCAATTTTTTTCACGGCTGTTCCCGAAGCATGCCCATCTTTAAAAAGCGAAACGAGAGATTTGGCCTCATTCAGAGACAAGAAGAGTGTCTCGGCAACTCGGCGGATTATAAAATTGAGACCAAGAGGAAACGAGATCGATTCCCGCAATACATTCTTCTTGACCATAAAAATATCCGTAACTTCTCCGCCAATATCAATCAAAAGAAAATTCTCATTGTGCGCGTACACATCGCGCACCACTACAAATGTTGCCATGACCGAGGAAAAAAATTGTATCTCCTTGTGGTAAAAATGCATCTGGATAATTTTTTCAATCTTTTTTAAAACTACCTCCGGGCTGATGGAAATAAAAATAGTCATTTCGAGCTCCTTCCCTTTTTGATCCAAGGGTTGGGTTGTCTCATAGCCATTTAACATCGTTTTGATATTTTTGAATTCAATCGAGCGGACGGGATGCTCGACGCCTTCGTATTTTGCCAGATACTCTTTCTCAAAAAGATCAATTTCTTTTTTAATTAAATCGAGAGCCAGTGTGGAAGTAAAGACAAAAGGCATGTTTCTTTCAAGTTTAATAACCCGAGTCTCGGAGATATGCCAAGGCGAGGAAAGCGCGCAAAATATTTCCTTAGGAGCGCCAAACCCCGAATGATACACCCGGTCTAACACAACTTCCAGAGATTTGATAGTTAAAAACAGAAGTCGGTTGGCTTCAACATTCTCTTCCAAAGCTATCGGTTCGCGAACAGATAAAACTATTTTCGGAACTCCCGATTTGTGCATCCAAAAAAGAGCTCCTCCGACTGAGAAAGATCCAACATCTAAAACCAACATTAATTTACCTTTTTCTGTATTGCCTCCAAAAATTCCCATACTTGCATTATACCTCGCCCGATGTTTTTCTCAAATGTGAATAAGGAAAATCTGTCTGCGCTAGATTAGTATAGCTTTGATACGCCTTATGCCTTGCGCCACCGCTTCTTCTTTTTGAATTTTAAAATGTCCAAGTTCGCTGGTATTTTTAACATGCGGACCGCCGCAGAATTCGATGCTAATTGGTGAATTTCCTCCTCGCCCTTCGGGAGAGGATTGAGGTGAGGGTTCAATAAAATAAACAGATACTATTTCCGGATACTTCGCTCCAAATTCCATTTCGGCGCCTATTTTTTCTGCCTCAGCAAGCAAGAGCTCTCGGCGAACAATATTAAGCCCCATTTTTATCTTATCATTCACCCAATCTTCCACTTTCTTTTTTTCTTCGTCATAGAGCTTGTGATCGCATAAAAAATCCATCCGCAAACGCTCTTCGGTAATATTACTTCCACGCTGTTTTATATTTTTATCAACCATTGCCTGCAATCCAGCCAAAAGCAAATGATGCGCGGTATGCAGTTGGATTGTCTTTTCGTTATGATTCGCGAGCCCCCCCTTGAACATTCCGGCGAAAGATGTTTTGGAAAGTTTTTGATGCTCAGCCATTTTTCTATTAAAATCCTCTAGATCAATTTTTTTTCCTTTTTCTTTTGCCAATTCAAGCGTTAACTCTATCGGGAAACCATAGGTGGTAAAAAGCGTGAAAGGATCGGCGCCTTTTTCAAATTCTTTTAAGCCATGCTTCAATGTTCGTCTAAATTTGCTTTCTTCTTTTTCTATTTCCCCTTTATCATCCAGCTCATATACTCCCTCGTAGATTTTTTTTACTTTCTCGATTTGTCGCGTCAAGGGTTGTTTGGAAAATCTAACCGCCCGTCGGATAAGTCTGCGCAAGATATATCCCCGCCCGGTATTTGACGGCGCTACACCGTCAGAAATAATAAAAAGAGAAGCCTTAATATGGTCGGCGACAATTCTCTCTTCTTTGATTTGTTCGCCATTAAACACATCCGTTTCGTAAACGCTTTTCTTTTTCTGCACAGTCGCGAGAAGTCTCTCAAAACCCATGCCGGTATCTACACCCATCACCTCCAATTTTTTCAATTTGACCTCGCCTTTGTCCAATTTCTCCCGCGAACCCTCGCAAAAATATTCATTGAAAACGATATTCCAGATTTCCACATCCTGCCCCTCCGCATTTTTGCAGTAAATTTCCGTTGTCGGACCACAAGGACCCGAGTCCCCCGTCGGTCCCCAAAAAACATCCGAGCCATCGGCGCGGATATCCCCCACTCCAAGTCCGGCCCAGATATCTTTCGACTCTTCATCTCTCGGCACAACGCCTTCCCCTTTGTAAAAAGTCACATGAGAAATTTCCAAACCTAGCTCTTTGGTGATAAATTCATGCGCGTAAATGATCGCCTCCTTCCGGCCATATCCGCCAAAAGAAAAATTGCCCAGCATTTCAAAAAATGTCAAGTGAGTGGTATCGCCAACTTTGTCAATATCGCCGGTGCGGATGCATTTTTGCGCCGTGGCTATATTTCTCCCGCTGAAATCTTTATCCGCGCTTGCGGGATTCGTATAGTATGACTTAAATTGCTGCATTCCGGCTGTGGTGAAAAGAACCGTCGGATCTCCCGGAATAAGCGAAGCTGGAGGAATTATTTTATGTCCTTTATTTTGGAAAAATTTTAAAAATCTTGATCTGACTTCATCTGAATTCATATTTAATTTAAACTGGAATTTTGTTTATCTTTATCGTCTGAAATTTTTCTAATCGGCGCTTCGAATTTATATACTATAACCAGCACAAACAAGACCAGTACGGTAGAAATAAGAGCCAGACTGTAGAATCCAAATCCAGCCGCCATACCGATGCCAGCTGTAACCCACAGCCCGCTCGCCGTCGTGAGTCCGAGCAGACGATTGCCCTGCAGAATTATCGAACCGGCGCCCAAGAAACCAATCCCGACGATTATTTGCGAAGCGATGCGGGAAGGATCGAGACCTCCCGCCCCGCCATATTTGAGAGCGATCATTTCTGAAATAACAATAAACACCGCCGCGCCCAAGGACACCAGCGCATGCGTCTTCATCCCCGCCTCCTTGCGCACTAAAATCCTCTCTCCCCCGATGAGCAATCCAAGCCCGACCGCCATCGTTAACCGAACAATAATTTCACTATTTTGGGTAAAAAATTGAAACATAAATACATTTTCATAAAAATATTTCAGGGACCTTTCGCTCTTCCTCCATAATTCTGGCCTTTTCCTTGAACTCCCTTAAAGCTTGCTCCGCATCTATATTCCCAGTGATTTTTACTTCTTCTCTCTCTGGGAGTCTTCCCGGATTGCTCTTCGCCATAATTTGCCTTAAATTTTTCAAATTCGGATAAAGCTTCATCCATGTCTATATTCCCTTCTATGGTCAATTCTTTTTCCCTAGGAACTTCCGGGGATTAGTCCGCGCCAGCCTTCGCTTCAAATTCTTTTATGGCTTCATCTATATCCGGACTTTTAGGTATTTTTATATCGAGAACCATTAAGAATATTGTACACCAACGCAAAATAGCTAGCAAAGAAAGTTATCCACATTTTCCCTTCCCTGATAAAGGGAGGTCAGGAGGGGTTGAATTATGATTTTTTATTCTCCTCCTTTTTAAAAGGCACACCTAGAAGTTCAAAAAAGGCTTTGCCTTCTTTTTTATTTTTGGCCGTGCAAACCATGGTAACCGCGAGACCGAAAATATCCCGAATATCTTCATCCGCCGTTTCTGGGAAAATAGTGTGCTCTTTGATGCCGATGGTTAGGTTGCCTATATTGTCGACTGAGGACGGAGAAATGCCGCGAAAATCTTTAGTCCGAGGAAGGGCGATATTGATCAGTTTCTCAAGAAATGCGTACATTCTTTCGCCTCGCAAAGTTACGACAATTCCTACAGGATCACCCATTCTAGTCTTGAAAGAAGCGATGGATTGCTTGGCGCCTCGGAGCGCCCCTTTTTGGCCGGTAATTTTTGCCAGCCGGCCGGATATTGTCTCGTTTTTATTTTTGTCTTTTTTGACAGCCGTGCCGGTACCGACATTCAGCACGATCTTTTGGAGCTTGGGCATAGCCATAACATTTTTATAATGAAAGACGCTTTTCATTTTTTCAAACCCCGCCTTTTCTTTTTCTTTGACTGTTTGGTGTTGCATATACATTTAATGAATTACTTCCCCTTCCTCCCCTCCTTAACTAAGGAGGGGTAGTTTATAATTTTTTAACATTCGAAGCGTGGATTGGCATCTCGATATTTTTTATCGCGCCTTTTTCTCCGGATTTTCTCGGGCGCTGGTGCTTCTTCATAATATTCACCCCTTCAACAATAACTTTATTTTGGCTCACCAAAACTTTGGCAATTTTCCCTTTTTTGCCTTTGTCTTTGCCTGTTATTATAATCACATTATCATTTTTCTTTATTTTCATTAGATTTATTTTATGAACTTTGTAACTACTATATAACTTCCTGCGCCAAAGAAATTATCTTCTGAAATCCTTTCTCGGCCAGCTCTCGCGGAATCGGTCCGAAGACGCGCCCAGCTTTCGGGTCCATTTTGCCTTTTTCAAGAAGGACTACCGCGTTGTCATCAAAGCGAATGTAAGATCCGTCCGGCCTTCGAAAGGCGCTTCTAGTCCGTACGACAACAGCCTCATGCACATCTTTCTTTTTCACTCCTTTACGGGGGCTAGCCACTTTCACGGTAATAATAACCAGCTCGCCCAAAGAAGCGTATCTTTTTTTAGAAGATCCTAAAATCTTGAATACCTTACCTACGGTGCCTCCCGCATTATCTGCTATTTTTACCCATGTGCCTGATTGAATCATACGATTTTAAAGTGTTTATCTTTGGAAATTGGCCTAGTCTCGACTATCTCCACTTGGTCTCCCACTTTGCATTTATCTTCCGCATCATGCGCCTTATATTTCTTGCTAACTTTATAAAATTTGCCGTATAAAGGATGCTTGACAAACCTGGAGACTGATACGACTACCGTCTTGTCCATTTTGTCCGAAACCACTACCCCTTTTAGGATAGTGCCTTTATTCGCTTTATTCTTTTCCGGTGTGTTTTTTGCCATATTATTTATTCTTATTTAATTCGGTAAAAATTCGCGCTATTTGTTTCCGTAAAGTCGCCGACTCTTTGACATTTTTGGATTTGGAACCCTCCGCCTTGAATCTTATTACTCTCGCATTTTCCTGTAAAATAGCAAGCTTTTTCATAAGCTCGTCTTTGGTTATATTCTTTAAGTTTTCTTTTTTGGTTTTCATATATTCTGACCTCTGACAGTGACAGAGCTTTAGACTCTGTTTAGAGTCTAAAGCTCTGTCTATTGTTTATGCGCTCTAGACATAATTCTCACTGAAATCGGCAACTTACTGCCGGCCTTGCGAAGCGCTTCATGGGCTACTTTTTCCTCGACTCCGTCCACTTCAAAAATAATACGTCCCGGAAAAACATCAAAACAATATCCTTGCGGATCTCCCTTTCCCTTTCCCATGCCCACTTCCGCGGCTTTGGCAGTATAGGGACGATCCGGAAAAATGCGAATCCAATACTTACCGGCTTTTGTGAGTGTTCGAGCAATGACTTTCCGGGCGGCTTCAATCTGGGCGGACTTTAGGCGCGCCTGGGAGGTGGATTTGAGTCCGTAAGATCCGAAAGAAAGCTTGGACCCGCGGGTGTCTGGCGTTCGTCCTTTTGGATTGCTTCGCCCGGTCTGCCATTTTCTAAATTTTACTTTTTTCGGTATTAACATGGCTGATTTTTAAAGAGCGAAGCGATTATAAAAATCGCCACCCTGCTCCGCTTTATTAATTGCTTTAATTTTATGTTATTCATTATTTTTTCGAAATATCTTGCCGCGATAAATCCAAACCTTGATTCCGATAGTGCCGTATGACAGGGTCGCGCGTTCCCTTTTGAAATCTATGTCCGCGCGGAAAGTCTGAAGCGGGATGCTGCCGCGCTTGAGCTCTTCCGTCCGGGCAATGTCCGCTCCGCCGAGTCTGCCTGAAAGTACCACTCGGGCTCCTTCGACGCCTCTCGCGGTCATGACTTTTTCAATAATAGTCTTGATAACGCGGCGATACGGCATTCGCTTCTCGAGCCCTTCGGCAATCATATAGGCTACAATAGCCGCATCCGCTTCCGGGTTGGCCACCTCCATCACTTCGAGCTTGAAATCTTCCGGCCGGCCGAGTTTTAAATAATCCATTTTCTTTAAAATTTCTTCTTTGAGCTTGGTGACGCCTTCGCCGCTCCGCCCTATTATGAGTCCTGGACGGGAAGTTTTAATAATAAACCGGGTGGCTTTGCGGCTCCGCTCGATTTCAATCGTTGAAATATACATCCCGCGCAATTTTTTTTCTAAATATTGACGAATCAAAACATCTCCTTTCAAATAAGCGATATACTTTTTCGGATCGGCAAACCAGCGAGATTTCCAGTCTCGAAGTATTATCAATCTATGGGCGTATGGATGAACTATTTTCGACATATTATTTTCCAGACAGAGCTTTAGACTCTGTAGACTCTGTAGAGAGTCTACAGCTCTGTTTTTTGGATTTCTTGACCGCCGCGACCCTTTCAGCCAAAAGAATATTCAAATGACTGGTGCGCTTATTGATCCGGTGCCCGGTGCCCATTGCCGCTGGCATCATTCTCTTCATGGTCAAGCCTTTATCCACTCGAAATTCTTTAATAAATAAATTTTCTATATCGATGCCCATATTTTTGGCATTGGAAACAGCCGACATTAAAAGTTTCTTAATCGGTAACCCGGCGCGCTTGGCCAAAAAGTCTAGTTCGGCAATAGCTTCGGAGACACTCTTCCCTTTTACCAAGGAAACCACCAAGCGAACTTTTCGCGGAGCCTGTCTGTAATTTTTTAAAAATGCTTTCATCCCGTTTAGAAGCAGATCGCGATCAACTCGCGTGTCTGATATTTTAGGTTATTAATTTTTGTTATATTCGATTTCATATTTTTGTTTATATTTTAAATTGCGATCGCGGCTTCTAACGGGATTCATGTTATTTTTTGGCGGCGCCCTTCGCGTCAGCAGCGGCAGCGGTTGCTCCTTTTGCGGCTGCTATTTCCGCCTCTTGTTTCTTCTGTTCAAGCTCCTTCTGCATTTTGCCGCCGTGCCTGGTGAATTTCTTGGTTCCGGAAAATTCTCCGAGTCTATGCCCGACCATGTCTTCTGTCACCAAAACATCCACATGGATTTTGCCATTGTGGACGCCGAAGGTGAAACCAATCATTTCCGGAGAGATAACACAAGCTCTTTTCCATGTCTTTATGGTGGGAGTCGAAAGCGGATTTTTGCCGGCAATCTTTTTGAGAAGCCTTTCATCCACATATATGCCTTTTTTAATTGATCGAGTCATAAACAAATAGCTCCTAACGAGCTTGATTCCATGTTAGCAAATGGGAACAAAAAAGGCAAATAAAAGGGTTCCTCTACAAAATCCCTTTGTTTATTGCTTTCGGAACGGATAAAAATACGCCACAGCTAAAAGCGTGAGAAGAGTAAAAAAAGTCGTGAGAGCTAACATTGGGATAGAGATATACCCGCCAAATTCAGAAACCAAGCGCTGATAACAAGACACGCCGGAGACATCGCACGGCAAGCTTGAACTTCCTCCAAAATAATAGAAGAAATTTTGATAAACGGAAATAAGAAAACCGATAGAAAGCAAGGACGCAGCGTATCTCACCACTTTCCTATCTTTATCCCAGAGCGCCGTGCCAAAGAGAAAGAGCGTCGGGAACATAAAGACCCTCTGCCACCAACACAGCGTGCAGGGCAGGAAACCTATAATTTCAGAATAAACCAAAGGAAAAACGGAAGCGAAGAGAGAAATTAAAAAACTTAAAACCAAAAAATGCTTATCGACATAATCTAAAAATTTATTTTTTTTTGGGCCGAAGAAAAGAAGAATAAGGGTTAGGATAGAAAGAATCTGTAAGATAATTGCTCCGAACCCGAGAAATATATTTAAATAATGTATAGCTTGAGGATTCATCCCGTACGAAATAGGACGCGTACGCTTACGCTACGTTTCCTATTTTGTTATTAATAATAATTTTTATATAAATCATAATATTTTTGCTTATGCGTCCGCGATTTCGTTCGGGATTAAGGCAATTCACAGAAAGTTTTTTCAGCTAATTGTGCAAGTGGAATTTCTTCCGTCAAGCGCGACCCGTCGGCAAACTCCCAAGTCGGATAGCCGGTAATCTTTTTATCAATGCAAGCTTGAGTTTGGCCTGAAGCATCCGGAGTAGAACATTCGACATACGGCAAGAGTTTTTGCGACGAGCCGAAAAGTTTCTTTTGCGCTTGACAATGCGTACACCAAAAAGCTCCGTAAAACACCGCGCCTTTGTCCTTGAGACAGGTGGCAAAAGCGTCGTACTTGCCTGGCTCCGGCGGCAGGTTATTGCCGCTCCCCCTGATTATTACTGTGGCAATTGTTACTAAAATTAAAACACCAACTACCGAAACGAAAATTTTTATATTGTTATCCATTTTTTGAATTATATCACAGCTAAAATCTTTGGCAAAAAGATAAAGCAGGCAACAACAATAGACAGTATTGCTGATATAAGTACTGCACCCGCAGCTACGTCTTTGGTATCTCGAGCGTAAGGATGATATTCAGGTGAAGTAAGATTTATATCTATTTCAATAGCCGTATTAAAAGCCTCGGCGATAATCACTACGCCAATAGTGAACACAAGAAATAACCATTCAGTGTTTGAAATATCCAAAATAAAACCAAGATATATAGCTAGTAACCCAATAAAAATATGCCCCCACGCATTATGACTAGTCTTAATCAAAATACCTATTCCCCGCCATGCGTGATTTGCACTTTTTATTCGAGCTATTAGTGAAAATGCCTTTTTTTCTTTTAAAGAATCCATTTTGTTTTATCACTTTACAAAGTTTTTCTTCCCATTAAAAAATTTAATTAATAATTTTCATCTTCAATACCAATCTCGTTGATTTTTTAACGGGACAAGTATTGCCTTCAATTGTAACATAACTATTGATATTGTATATAAATGGGCCGCGGGCTTAATTTGAGTAGATCCTCCGGAGTCATCAAAGTCGTGCCTGGTGTGAGAACATCATTTTTATAAAATAATTTGAAACCGGTGAATTGAACCGGCTCCGGATAAATAAAGTTTCTATAGGTGCCGATTTTTTTCGCCTTCCCGCCCCAGCCGTCCATGTGCATCACTATCTGCACCTCAGGCAGTGGCTTGATCGCTTTATAATTCGTAATCATTTTTTGGGTATAGCGATGCACCACCAGAACCTTCGGCGGCAAATTGTTTTCTTTGACAATTTTGGCTAAATAGTTGGCCGCGAAATTTATATCCGCCGCGTCAAAAGTGCCGACAATTTTCCCAGGGCGGATGCCGGTCTTCATAGAAAATTCCGCATCCATTCCCAAATGCACATTGGGTAATTTTAAATATTTTTCCAGTCTCGGCAACTCAACTTCTATAGTGCTAAACCCAACTTGAATATCCAAAAAAACTATTCCATTCCCGCCTGCCGGACGGGCAGGTATCTTATCTGCAATTGCGAGCACTTTGTCTATCTCCGAATCCGGCATCCGAGCTCGATACTGGCCATCTTTGCCTGGACTCCCTTGCGCCACCACAGCGATATAATGTAGCGCCGGGACGACCGGGGTCTTTGGATCCGCCGCTTCCCATTTTTTTACCTCTCTATTTAGTTTGGCCAGCATTTCTCCTTCCGGATACTCCCCGAGAACTCCCATTTTTTTAGAATATAAATTACCATAATAAGCAATTATGCGGTTAAAAGGTAAAATAGCACCCGCATTTGGATACACGGCCTTGACTGGCCAAGGATATGCTGGAGCTGGTTTGGCTGGAACAACCACGGTAGTTTTCTCCCCCGTTTTTGGGTCTTTGACTATTTTGGTGGTAGGCTCCGGCGGAGACGGATTGTTGGCCAGTTCCAACATTTTTGTATCATAAGCCACTTTATCAAGTGGTGGAAAAACAACTACTGCTCCCGAATTTTGCTTTTTTTCTTGTTTTTCTTGCACCATTTGCTCACCTTGTTTGTAAGAAACACTGCCAAAGAGCCTAGGCAACACAAAAAACAAAGTAAAAAGTAAAAGAGCTAAAAAAATTAGAATTAAAGAATGCCGGGTAACTTTTTTTTTCATTGCAAGAAATCTTTTATTTTATCTTGTGGTAGCACCCAAGCGACTGGTCCCAACACACCTGGTCCAATTGTAGCTTGATCGAAATAAATAATTAAGTTTTTGTCGTTCTCATTTTCTTCTAAAGACCAATTTGAAAAAGAAGAGAATGTTAAATCTTTGACTGTCTCCGGAAACACAACAGACTCATCGCCCCCATCTGGATATCGCCAAGCATTTAATTCTTTTTTCACAAATTCAGTAAAAGATTTTTGCTGATCTTTTTTTATAACATCCGAAAGAGCCAGAATTTTTCCATTTTTTATGTCAACTGTTATGACTTTATAGATTGAGCTCCCATGCGCGCCTCCAGTGTAAGAATAGACACTTAGCACAATTGATTCTGTCTTGTCGCTCTTGATATATTTTGCGTCAATATTAATCTCATAACCTCCGTTATTCGCCTCTTTTCTAAATTCGGAAATAGTTTTATCGATATACGCCCGGGCCTGGACTGCGACCGCGCTCGAACCCAAAATCACCGGCACCGTGCTGCTAAAATTTTCTTCCGTTATTTTTTTGGTGGTGATAGTAGGCGGTGTTACTGTCTTCGGTTCCTCTTTGGAAGGAATTATCTTTTCCGGCAAAGTCCTCTCCCAGATAAGAATCTGGTTAACCAACTTCGGCACCCAAAACTTTTGAGTAAGAAGCAAAATGACTCCAATGATTATGAGAATTAAAAGAAAAATTCGAAATTTTTTCATGGGTTTAGTTGTAAGAATTGTAAGCGTTGTTAACACTTTAACATTTTTTGGGTAAAGTAAACAACATGACAATTCATAAAAGTGTGAAGCTTCCCATGCTTGAAGGAGAGAAACTCTCTGACAAGCCGGAAACGCTCTATGTGGCGATTGATGATTTTTCAAGGGAACTATACGCGGCTATCCTACCCGACAGAAGCCAGTATTCTTCTGCCACCTTCCTCAAGCAAGTTCTCGAGGAATAGTATTTTCTAATCCAAGAATGATACTCAAATAAATATATCACAAGGTGAGGTTTTTGAATAATTTCGACTTGGCAATTTGCATTTTTTGAGCAGATTCGTTGTCGCTTTGCTTTACAGAAAGAGCAGTCAAAATATTAGCGGTGATTCCCGGTTTTAGATATTGTTCAAAGTTGGGAAGCGAACTTAATCTCTCGTAGGGAATTAGCAGTCGAACTCCCTTGGAGCAATTAACAGATTATTTTTATCCCCAGGAATTGTGAAGAACGCTTACAATTCTTACAACTTAGTGTATAATATGCCTATGGATAGTAAGAATTTGAATCTGGAGGGGAATCCGGAAATCGAGAAAGCTCTGAAAGAATTTGAGGAAAAAGCTGGGCCAGAGGAAATACTTGAATATCCAGAACCTTCCGAAATCAAGAACACTTCCACGATGGTGGAATGGGTAATGAAATGGTCGAAGGGGAAAGTTGATAATCCTAAAAAGGCGGAATACGTGCTTTTGGGGTTCATTATACTCATGTTTCTGGCTTCCCTTTATTTCTTTTTGATCGGAAGCCGCCCGCCGAGTCAGATATCTTTATTGATAGTGCAAAAAATTATAGCAATGATATAATCATTGCAAGCATTATTATTTTAACCGCCGTTTTTTATGAAAAAATTTGAGATAAAAAATTTTTGGGCGCGGCTGTTTCATCCGGAAGTGAAGCTACCTCGTTCTGTTTACATTATCATGGTAGCTGTGATAATTTCAGATCTGTTTGCCAGCTTTGTCATTATCAAATATTTAACCTGAAAATATTAGCTGTCAATATGAATAAAATAAATTCTAAATCTTCCGGTTTCACTCTTATTGAATTGCTCGTCGTTATTTCCATAGTTACTTTGCTTTCGTCGATTGTTTTCGCTTCTTTCAGTTCCAGCCGGGCTCAGGCCGCGGATACCCGGAAAAAAGTGGAAGTCCGCGAAGTCGGCACAGCCCTTAATCTTTATACCGACACTTTCGGACAAGCGCCAGCAAGTTTAAAAGAAGGAGTTGTTTCTGTGGTTGAAAGCGGAACTCCTCAATACGATAGCGCTATGCAAGAATTGGTTAAAGCCAAAGTCCTTTCGGCTGTTCCGCAACCTCCCGACAATACTCGCTATTATTACTACAACGATGAAACCATACCGAATGGCGAAGGCGCTTCTTTCTTCGCTTATTCAAGCAAAACCGGAGATCCTATATATACTGGGAGTGAGGCGGGGATTACCGCCTTAAACACTCAACAAGGATGTGTGTTTCCACAGGTCTGGAATGGTTTGGGGTGTGTGAATTTAGTAAGTAATGCTACTTCGCCACCTCCGCCATCACAATTACCACCCCCTTGCGGTCATTATGGTGATGTTGATGATGATGGTTTTGTAACTGTTGCAGATATAGATATTATTAGAAGAAATATTTTAGGAATAACAATCCCTTCCGAGAGAGATAATATTCGTTCGAATGTTGATTTGGTTGGCAATGTCACAACCGTGGATATTTGGTATATTAAAGGATATATATCGGGTATAACAAACACATTCCCGATTTGCTCTTTCCAACAACTCCCCATCATTTCTATTCCGGCCACAAATCTGGTTATTACCGGTCAAGTGGAACTTGATGGATACGATTTGCAATCTAGTTTTCCACCTAGAGCTACCTCTCATGCTAGGACTGTTGTTTTTATTGCAACATCTCAAGATGACACTATCTTAAAAACTTGGAATTCATCATTATCCAACGAATCTGGAGCAGATTTTAACTATTCATTAAACGATGTGCCTTTCGGAACAATTGCATTAAGCGCAGAAACTTCTTGGAATATGAGGGTGAAATTGCCAGCGGTATTTTCCAATAATCAAACCGCCATTAATTTTACGGGAACAAATAAACTTTTAGGCGGAGATTTTAACAGTTCGGATTCAATTGATGGACAGGATTACGAAACACTTAAACAATATTATAACACGGTTAATTCCATCGCGGACATTAACGGTGATGGAGTGGTTAATATCGATGATTATGGCATTTTTTGGAGGAACTGTACCGCACTCGGTACTTGTCCGCTTCTTCCGAAAAAGTACACACTTTTTTCTAACATGGATAATTATTTTTCTGTAGTGTCGGGAACATATTCCTTCGGTTCTATTAATGATGATGCAATAACACAAGCGCCAAGTCCTCTTGCTCGTTTAGATGAAATTTTAAAAATGGAATGTCCATCTCCATGTTCGGTTTCTGCTGTTTACTACAGATATCAAAATAATTGGTATCGTGTTGGCGATTTTAGTGTTATTGATCCAAATACCCCCCTGCCAAACCATTTCATTATTAGAAAAAATTCTGGATCTTCTCAGACAATTCTTTCTATCCCATATAATCTAAAAGATAATGTCAAGTATTATGGATCAACACTTATAAACGGCACGCCTCGTCCAGAAGGATTTGAGTCGTCGTTCTGATAGACAGGATTGATTCTACATAATTGCGCGCAAAACAGCTTGGAACTTAATCAAAATTATAGCAATTGTGAGAAAGACTTTTAAAATTTTGACCCTTCTCCTTACTCTCGGAGTGGTTTGGTATCTTTTTCAAGACATTGTTATCAATGCTGTTTCCGCTCGTCCGTGCAAAAACCCGATTTCTTATTCGCTTGTCGCTTTTGACGAGCGGTTTGGAATTTCCAGAGATTATTTTATTAATGCCCTTAAAGAGGCGGAGTCTATTTGGGAAAAGCCCATTGAAAAAGATTTGTTTGTTTATCAAGAAAACTCTAAGAAGGGCGGCATTTTGGAAGTTAATCTTGTTTATGACTATCGCCAAGCGGCAACCAACAAATTGAAAAGTCTTGGTATTGTCGTAAAAGAAAACAGAGCTTCGTATGATTCGCTCAAGGCAAAATTTCTAGAGACCAAGTCTGAATTTGAACCGGAAAAAGAAAATTTTGACAAAGCGGCGGAGGATTTCAATGAAAGGAGGAAAGCTTACGAAAAAGAAGTCAAATACTGGAATGCGCGCGGCGGGGCGCCCGAGTTTGAATACCAAAAATTAGAATCCGAAAAGATGAAACTGGAAGCGGAATCTTCCAAGCTTCGGGATGAAGAGGCAAAGATTAAAGAAATGATGGACCGGATAAATTCTATGGTGGTGGTGTTGAACCGCCTGGCGGACACGCTCAATCTTTCGGTTGAAAAATATAACACAGTTGGCGCTTCGCGCGGGGAATCTTTTGAGGAAGGAGTGTATTACACCGACGGATCAAAGCGAGAAATAGATATTTATGAATTTCAAAGTAAAACCAAGCTCGTGCGGGTTCTCGCGCACGAGCTTGGTCACGCTCTTGACCTCTCGCACGTGGATGATCCAAAAGCCATTATGTACAAGCTGAATCAAGGCGGCAACGAAGCTTTGGCTGGAACCGATCTTGAAGCGCTCAGAGACAAATGCGGAATAAAAAGTTTATAGAATAATAAGAAGTTTTCCACTTTTTATCTCTGAAAATTTCCTTGACTGGGGTTATAATTTATGCAAAGTGCAATATATCCACTTGAAGGTGAAAGCCGGAGAAAAAAAAGAATTTTTTGCCCAAAAATCGGAAGATCGTTTTGAAATTTCTGTGCGTGAAAAAGCAGAACGGAATCAAGCGAACACCCGAGCATTATCTGTGGTGGCGAGACATTTTGGAGTGCCAGAAAATAAAGTGAGGGCGAACGCTTCAATCAATTATTTTGAAAATGAAAAAATGGAAATTGCCCAAGCGGAAAAATACCATGCCGAGGTGCTTTGCGCCGAGACAACATCTTACGATTTCACAAAAAGTGAAAATTGGCTGGGAGACTAGGATTCGAACCTAGATAAATGGATCCAGAATCCATTGTCCTACCGTTAGACGATCTCCCAAAATTCTATTTTATTAGTTCACTATATACTTTTCGTCTGATATAATCAAAGGATTATTATCAATAACTAATAAAAAAATATATGCAAAAAATTACACCATCAAGCCAAAGCCGGCCGAGTCTTGGATGCGATGCTCCAGATGAAAAAGATTGATACCAAGGATTTGAAGGCAACGTAGGATAAATTTATTTATTAAATTTTTTGCGATCACAAAGTTTCTAAGAATTCCACGATGTCGAACATATGTAAAAGATAGTGGAAATTAATTCACCACAATTAATTTCTAGCACTCCCAGAATCGAAGCATACGTAATATTTCCGATTTAACACCTCTTTCAATCAGAGAAGCGGCTAGTTGGAGCGTTTCTTCTTTTTTATTAAATAAAAGCGCGCCGTTGAAACGATATTCATTTTTTCTTTTAGATAGAGAGACAATAGTGAGTACTTTATCTCTGCCTTTATTTAATGATAAAACCTTGTCTGTAAATTCCTCTTTTGTTCCGCGAAACGTAGCAGTAAAGCTCACGATTGATTTAGTAATCAACTTGTTTTTGGTAAGAAAAATATAAGCTGTCATTCCAGTCGTTCGGAAGTTGCTGTCTATAATATAGAATCTACCATTAGATTTGAGAAGTACATCAAGACCTCCGACTCCATACCATCCCATTTTTTGAATTTTGGGCAAGATTTCTTTCGTTATGAACTTCTTAATTTTCTTTATTTTTTTGTGTTTTTCTTCTTGAAAAATAAATCCACCAAGAAATTCTCCGTTCTCTGCAGTTACTTGATGGTTGTATCCTATGACATGTGGAGCTTTTTTCTTATTGAAAGGTATGCCGAATTGGAATCCAAAATTGTGGACATAAGAAATATACTCCTCAACGAATATGGTTCCTGCTCTTTTTTTGAAATCTTTCTTGGCTTTTTTAAAATCAATGGGGTCTAAACATATTCTGGTTCCTTCACCGGAACTTGAAGCAGATATTTTCACCACGCAAGGAAGAGGCATCTTTCCAATTGAATCAAAAAAATCTTGACCATTCCTAAATTGCGCATATCGTTTCGGTAAAAACTCGGCAGGAACATATTGGTCAAGATTTTTCTTATCATTAAGCCAAATACTTAACTTTGGATCCATCTGATATTCGTTTAATATGCGTTCATCCATCATCGGTTGCGCCATAATTAAAGTACGATGAGAAATTTGCTTGAGTAAAGCCTTTGCAATAAGTTTATTCTTCTTTAAACTTGGAGTCTTCTCATTAATCGTTGGAGGAAGGACTATTATTTGTTTTTTTGGTATAAAAGAAATGTCGGAATTTTTTCTCAAAAGTTCCAAAGATTTGTGTCTTAATATGCTGTTATAGACAACTACTTTTATGTGTTTGCCGGCGCAGGCGAGAAGTCGCGCTGAAATAAGTTCGTCGGCAACAGGATCTCCGGCGTTATAGAAAAAAATAGTATCTCCTAATGGATAGGAATAAAAGTATTCAGTATCTTTTGGAAAATAATCCGATAAAGTAAGCATATTCTGCCACCATGGGCAAAGCCAAATACTACCCTATTTTTAACCAAAAATCAACGCGACAGCGACTAGGGACATTTTTTGGGGTTCTTGTTTCTTTACTAGCTATAAACTAACATCTATCTTATCTACCGTGATGCGAAACTTCCTCGCTCACTTTGGAGATGAATTTTTCAGCCGCATTTCGTCCGCCCAAGCCAAAGGCAAGCGCGCCGCCGATTGAGATCATTGCGATAATGCCGGTAAATAGAACGCTCATGTAATAGTCAGCCACACCGAGTTGCCCAAGAGCGATAATGAAAGCGAAAATCCAAACCGCGTACTTGGCAATAGTGCCAAGCATGTTGGCAGAGGTCAGGTTCATACTTCGAGTGGAGGCGACGACCGTCCTGGACAAGCCATCGGCAACAATAGTGGCAATAATTAAGATAAGAGCTGCAACTACAACACGAGGCAAGTATGAAAGCACATCATCTTTTAAGAAGGATGCAACCATATTGTCCGGACCTAGGACTAGATTAAGCGATGGGAGAAGGAAAACGACGATTATAAACCACTTCACGATTTGCCCGATAAAATAACCAGAATTCAAATTCATTCCCGCTCGGCGGAAAAAACCGTCTACCCCGACAGATTTTAAAAGATTATCTATTTTTAAAGCGTTGAAGACCTGCTCGAGAGCCCGCGCAATAATGGTACCCAAAATCCAACCGACCACGAAGAATATGATTGCGATAATAAGCTTAGGAGCAAATTGCACAAAACCCCACCACAACTCTTGTAGAGATGAATTGAAAACGTCACCCCAAGTAAGCCAAATGTTATTCATAAAATTTCCGCCTGAGGCGGATCAGCCTATGGCTGAAATTATTAATAATAGACCAAAAACACTTTACCAAGTTTCGACCTTATTAAAGTTCTAACTCGATTATACCAAATAACAACCCCTTTTAAAAGCCTGTGTGGATAACTCACACACCACCACCCCAATACTCCCAAGAAACGTTTTTTAAAACTTGTTTAAGGTAAGTGTATGAGATAACTCCAAAAAGCCTTTTCCTTGGAAAAGCACCTCGTGCGGAAAGTCCAAAATATCCCGGACCAGCTTGTCATACATACTTAGTCGGTAGGTAAATTCTTTGGTATTGAAAACCGCGTAAACAAGCTCCGTGCCAATTTCGGCTTCTAGTCGGCGAATCCCTTTTTCGATCCCCGAGCGCTTTAAACTATCCCCGACAATTAACAGATCCACCCGGGAATCGTCATTTTTTATGAATACCCCGGCAACCAAGAGCATTTTGACTTGTCCAATTTTTTTGAAATTATTTAAAATTGCTTCTTTGGTTAGAGTGTCGGATCTGACCAAGAGATCCTCAAATTCTTCTCCGTATTTAAAAAGAGAATTAAAATACCATTCCAGTGAGGTCTTGGAGCGCTTTTTTATAAAATTAACAGAAGACAGCAATCGCAGTTCGCGACGAATAATATCGAAACTGACCCGGCTACGCTTCGCTACATCCTTGCTTTTAAATCCCTTGCCGCGGTTTTGCAAAAAAAGTCTCATAATTTTGACTCGCGCGCCGTTGCCTAGTATTTTCCCCAGAATTTCCATCCCATTAGAAGCCGATCGCGGTCAAAAAACCGTAACCAAACTTAATCATATTTATTAAATTGCGACCGCGGCTTCTAACGAGATCCATCTAAACATTGTAATGCTTTTTAAAAAAAAATCAAGAAAAAAAAGCATAAGTATTAACCTTGTCCCACAAATTAGTATACCGATACTGGCGGGGTTATTAAACGAAGCTCGAACCTATTTTATTATTTTATTAAAAATTCGACAGAAGCATTAAATGTAAATGCGGACTCGGTTTTGCGAAAACAAAGATTCTTGGGGAAAAGCCACGCCAGAGGACGGGTAAAGATTTCGCAAAACCTCGGCTAGTGTTTTCTTAAACTACCGCCAATGTGCTAATTCAATGGACTCGGAAAATGGAAACAAAAGTTTTGGGGATATGGATGTCACGAGTATTTTTCTGCTGAAAAATCTCTCGACCCTGCCTCGCGCCGTCGCGCTCCGGCCTTGCGAAGCTTCGCTTCTCACACTTTTCCTCGGCTGAATGTTTTTTGAAATTCGGCGAGATTCGGAATTCTGCCCGCAGGAAGATCCGCTATGAGGAAAAGTCAAGCATTTCGGTAGACCGTTTTGTGTTTCATCATCATCCAGACAATGTTTACCATCTGTCTACGGAGACAAACGAGAGCTTGGCTCTTTGATTTGCCTTCAGATATCTTTCTTCTGAAATATGTTCTTGCTTTTTCGTTGCCCATGCGTGATATCTGCGAGAGTGCCATTCTGTGAAAAGCACAGTTCAGTCGTCGGTTGCCACTTCGTGATTTAACATGACGAGTTTTCTTGCCACTGGAGCGTTCTCTTGGAGAACAACCGGCGTATTTAGACAACGCTCCGGGAGAAGTGAACCGATTGATGTCTCTAATTTCTCCGATGATAGTGGAGGCGAGAACCACACCGCAACCGGAAATAGTCTGAATGGTGTAGTTGTCTTTCAGAAGTTCTGTCATATCTTTTTCAAGATCAGTGACTTTGTAATGAATATCCAAAAGTCTTCTGACTTTTCTTTTCATGGTCTTGAAGAGATACGGATCGCATTTTGGTTTAGCATTTCTCCAAAATCGTAATGCTTTCAATGCAAACGGGTCTTTAAACTCCTCATTTTCATGTCCCTAGTTTATCGTGTCGCTTCCGCTTTCGATTCTCCATTTCATACCACATAGGCGCTCGTCCTTTAGCCGTGACCACCCTAGCGGAAATGCCCGAGGCGCAAATACAATTGCGCTTGATATATAATATGACAATATGAACTCTGAAATAAACATTTCGGCGTGGCATCGAGAGAGAGAGGGGGGGGATGCTGCCGCTAAAATCTTCAACTTTCAAAATCTCTATAAAGCGTATATCAGTTGCCGCCGACATAAAAGAAACACATACCACGCGGCGGAATTTGAAGTAAATTATGAATCAGAATTGCTGAAACTGGAAGAAGAATTACAAGATCACAATTACAAGCTCGGTCGCTCCATTTGTTTTGTAGTGAAGGAGCCGTCTTTACGCGAGATTTTCGCCGCCACTTTTCGCGACCGGGTGGTGCATCATCTGCTGTACAATTTTCTAGAACCGGTTTTTGAGCCAATTTTCATTGACCATTCATATGCTTGTCGAAAAGACAAGGGCATCCATGAATCTCTAAAATATCTGCGGCTGTATTTGCGAAAAATTACTAAAAACTATCACAGAAAAGCATATTTTCTGCATTTGGATATCAAGGCGTTTTTTATGAGCCTCCACAAACAAACCCTTTTTGACCTCATCTCAAAGAAAATAAAAAATCCGGAATTGCTGTGGCTCACAAGAATAATCATTTTCAATGATCCGATTAAAAAATTTGTTAGCAAGGGAAACAGGCTGTTGTTTAAAAAAATTCCCCCGTATAAATCCCTTTTCCATGTCCCCGAAACTCAAGGTCTGCCCATAGGCAACCTAACTTCGCAGTTTTTCGCTAATGTGTACTTAAACAAGCTTGACCAGTTTGTAAAACACAAATTGAAAGCCAAATATTATCTGCGGTATGTTGACGACTTCATGCTTATCTCCGACAGCCAAAAACAACTGGAAGAATGGCGGAGCGCAATAATTTTGTTTCTCAAAGAACACCTACAACTGGAACTCAATCCTAAAAAGCAAATTCTAGAGGCGACTGATGCAGGCATAGACTGGCTGGGCTATATTGTAAAACCAAATCACATTCTGATCCGCCGACGGATTGTCAAAACCCTGAAAAAGAAACTTTTTCAAATGAACCAAATGCTGGAGAAATATTTTTGCGCGACCGCAAATGGACAGCTTTTACTGTCGCCTTTCGTCAAAGACCCGCCACTTGAAACAATTGAAAAAATGCTAGCGACCACGAACGCATATTTCGGACATTTCCAACACGCTGACACTTTCAGATTACGAACACATCTGTGGCAAAATCGCTTCGGCAAACTGAAAGACTGGATTGAGCCCAAAGACGACACACTGGAGTGTCTGCAAATAAAAACGGATTTTTTGGAAAGGGTCGGGAGAGCCGGGGGATGATACTCCCCATTCCCAGACGGACGCAACGAACGTAGTTGCTATTGGTCTTATTGTTGTTGTTCGTGTTGCCATTGGACAAATTGGTGTTCCAGGCGTTCGTGGTATTGTTAGACACCGTAGACGCAGACCAGTGGTTGCGGTTGACGCCCGATGCTTTATGTCCTGCCACTCCTCGATTCTCCGAGACCCGATCTTTGCCGAAACAAAGTACAAATCTCTGACAGTAAATGGTTACCTGTAAAATAACCGGACAGGACCGCAATGAAGCTCACTCCCGATGCCCGCAAGCATCAAGATTCCGGCTCTCTCGAACCTCTCCATATTTTATTTTTCAAAGAACTTTTCCGCCCTTCTTTTTAGACCACTCCAGCCAGCCGGAAAGCTGTTTGGAAACTTCTTCCAGCGTGCGATTGAATTGCTCGTATCTGCCAAGCCCCAATATTTTCAAATCCGACGCGAGACGCAAGTGAATTCTGAACCTCTCCAAGGCCGACCTAGCTTCTTCTAGAGTTTCTGTTTTATCTTCTTTTGAATTCGCTGTCACTATCAAGTCCAGCAAGTCGGAAACAGTTTCTTTCAGCTTTTGACCCAGGGTATATTTATGCTCCCTGCCAAACTGCCGCGTGGCTTGATGGATTTCCAAAGTAATTTTATATACCGACTGGAAAATTGGCAGATGATTATATTGAGCCATATTTGTTATTTTGCTAAAAATTTTTGAAAAAATTTAAAATAATCAAATAATCCAAATACTCAAATCACCAAATTTAGGGGGCCAGACGGACGCAACGAACGTAGTTGCTATTGGTCTTATTGGTGCTGGACGTGTAGCCAGCGGACAAATAGGTGGCCCAGGCGGACGTGGCAGTGTAAGACACCGTAGACGCAGACCAGTGGTAGCGGAAGACGCCCGCAGTCTCTAGGTTTCCATATGAACCGTCAATGTAGGCTTGCATTAGCTGTTTCTGGTGAGGGAGAGACCAACCAGCATGATCGGAGCAGAGCTGACTTGCTGTCCGTGAGTTATTGTCGGCATCGGTAGTACCATCCCAGCTGTATGTTAGGACAGATGAATCGGAAAAAGTAGCGCAGCCTGAACCGTTACATGGTAGGCTCCAGATGAGTCCGGTTGAATCATCTTTGGCATCGGCACCACTGTCGCTTGTGCCGCAATAGCTATTGCCCGCATTGCAAGCGGTCCATGTGCCAGTGTACCTGCCGGACGCGGCTGCTCCGCCGTTATTGTAGTCGTCTGCTCCGCCATTCGCCTGGGAGCCACCAGTGAATGCTCCGCTTGTACCGTTGTACATATTAGCGAGAGAGACTCCGGAGGATGCACTCCCCGCCACCCCAAATATAGTCGTACCAGAGAGTATATTGGCGGCGGCAACGTCCGCGTCCAAGGTAGCTACCTCTGCGTCTGTGGCAGAAACTCTGTCATCTCCATCATAAAAACCTGTCGGCGCGGTAAAATAATTCACTCCGCCTGCCGCTGATTGGGCGGTGGAAGCACTGTCTCCTTCTTTGTCAGGCATTGTACCAGTCAAAGCAATTCCATCCACCCATGCAACGAGACCCGTCAATAAATCCCCAGCAACGGCATCTCCGCTCGCTGTCATGCAAAATCTGTTTGTGCCGTCACCGGAGCCATCATATGATGTAGCAACGAGATTCCCCGCGCCGTCAAAAGTGGCGGTGTTGCAGGCGAGATCAAGTGTGCCGGTGTCCAAGTCCCAGTCACCTGTGAGATGGGCGGTCAGTCCGTTGAAAAGTCCGGCGGCTGTGGCTGTACCGCCGTTGGGAACGAGAGAGCCAGCGACATTGAGATAAGTCGTGCCCGATTTAACCTTGTCGGCGGAAATCAAACTGGCCAAGGAGCTGTAAATTTCGGTTAAGGTGCGACCGGTACCCTCCAAGCTATCCGAGAAAGTAAAACCATGACCGCCTTCAGTTGCTGTCGTGTTGCTGGTTATAAAATTATAGATTTCCGAAAGAGTGTAAAATTGCGCCGCGGGCGTACCGGAGGGCGGAGTAATGGTGCCAGCGTAAACCACACCGCCTACAGCCAAAATTGTAATGATTATTAGCACAATTCCTATTCCCGTTAAATTTTTTTTATTTTTCATAAAATTATTTTTTAATTTATAAAGCTAATTTTTTTTAGTTATTTTCATTTGAAGCAGGTGGTGGCGATGCTGGACTACTCTCCTTGATACGCCCTCTCTGCCAACACCGACAAGAGCTCCTTGACTCTAACCTGACCTTCATCTTCGGTCTTGGCGGAAAGAAACGCGTTCCAGGCCGATATCACAGCATCGTCATTTGTTCTACCGACCGATTGTTCCAACTCCCGACGAGTATCATAGTCAACCACACCATCGGATTTCAGCACCTTATCCACAAAAAGCTTCTGGAAGGCAAGGATATTACGGCTATGCTCGATATTGGCAACCGTGTCTTGCACTTTTCTCAACTCTCTCCCGCGCGACGAATATGCCGACCATAATATAATATTCAGAATTGCCAGAAAAATGATAAGCGCTGAAACTATTTTATTTGGAAATATGTTGTGCATTGGTTTGTATACGTTTTAAATAATAATTAGGGGCGATGCAATAATTTTTTCTTGAGCATGTGTTCATGCACAGCGTATCCGGCAAATGATGAAGCAAGAATTAATATGATAAAAATGAGGATTGTCGTCTTCCAGTCAAGTTTGGCAAACCAGCCTGAACCCCGAAGTTCAATATTAAAATGAACGCCAGAACCAGATCGGACTTCAAAAATATCACTCTGGTAGGAATTGTATCCCTGTCTTAGAGCGGTGATGTAATACCGGCCTTCAGGTACCAGAAATGAATATTTTCCGCTTGCGTCAGTCGTCTGTGGATTTGTTTGGTTGTATGAGAGAGCATCCCAGAGAGTATCATTATCAGCATTAAAAATGGAAACAACGGCTTTAGGAACACGAGCTTCATCGCCATTTGGATTTAGATAATACACATACCCTTCCGGATCGACTACTGTCACAAGACGCAGTTCTTTTGTCCCAAGAGATTTATCTGTGTAATTGATAAGAGTAATGACTTCATATGTGCCGGGAGCGGCTGGCGTTTTAATATCTGCAGTATATATTCCATCATTATTAGTATCTTCATATGAAAAAGCCTGAACCAAAAGTTCTCGATCGGGGATATTTGGCGCGGGAGAAGAAGTTCCTTGAAATGCCAAGATGGCAGAAGCGATCTGCATGCTAAAAGGCAATTCTGTCACAATCTTTCTTGGGGCGCTTTCCTTAAAAATAAGATAGCCGTTTACAGAATTTACCGGGCCACTTGGCTTCACGGCAAGAGTTATAGCGGTGTTGGAAGTCGTTTGAATTCTCTGCTCGACTTTACCAGTCTCATCGAGAATAAGAGAAGAAGTGACACCTATTTTTCCCATTCCGCCTTGAGCAACGACCACTTCATGCGAAAGGTCTTTGAGATTGGCAACAGAGGGTAAAGAAACCACCGCGCCTTTGAGCTTATCCATATCAGCAACCGTGTTCACTCCGAGCTTGGTAAAGATCTTACCCAAATCGGGATATTTCTTGATAAAGACAGCCAGCTCCGACGGTAATGGAGCAAAAATAAAGTTCCTAACCAAAGAAGCGTCCAAATAATCCCAGGAATTTTCAAATGATAGCGATCCTTCTTGACTTGGCTGTATTGTAGGAACCACCTCTGGTGTTCTCTTAAAAAAATCAGGGATGAGCGATTCCACAACAGAAGTCAGTCCATCGGTAATATTCGCAGTTAAGTTTTGAGTCGGCGGGTAGTAGGAACGACTGCCTCGGGAACCGGAACCTGTAATAGTCGGCGGGTCCGTCTCATCTGTATCGTCCTGTGAAGAACATCCCGGGTCTGCTGAATAATCGGTTTTGCCGTCGCCATCATCGTCTCCCGAGTTATTGCAGGCAGGCCTCGCGTTTTGTGGCCGCCAATCGGTTTTAACCTTGTAATCCCCTCCAAAAATTATCCAGCCGATGTTTTCTCCCAAAGCCGAGCCCGAGAATTCTCCCGAAGAATTGATAACTACTCCGCCATTAGTCGGATCAAACTTTACCCATCCCGCATTTTCGCCCCAAGCATAACCGGATAAATTTCCTTCTCCATCATTGACCACATCTCCCAAATTTATCCAACCAACAGTTTCGCTTAAAGCATAACCAGAAAGTCCCGCGTCCGTAACACTCACATCGCAGTTATCACAGCCGAAATTTATCCAGCCGATGTTCTCTCCCCAAGCATATTTATAAGTAGAATCAATCGTGCCATTCGTATCAGAAGCAAAAACCAAATTAGGAGAGAGAAAACTAGATGCAAAAAGCAATACCAATACTAAGACTGGTGCGTTTACGAGAGAGAGAGAGAGAGAGAGGAAAAAACCCGCCGAATTAAACTATTTTCTTTTTCCATACACATCTTCATTATATGAGAATAATACCATTTATTCTTAGGGGTGGTCAACAAAAATCCCTGTAACCCCTCACACTCAAATGTGGATAACCTAAAGGACTCTGAATTACGAAACAAGCAAACCTCACTTTTCCCCAGCCATGTCTAAATACCTTCAGCTGTCTGAATTTTTGAAACAGAAGTTTCGTTTTTCTCA
>MFVS01000002.1 GCA_001786195.1 Candidatus Nomurabacteria bacterium RIFCSPLOWO2_12_FULL_40_42 | reverse complement strand
GACTTTTGTTTCAAAAATTCAGACAACTGAAGGTATTTAAATGCGCCTGTGAAAAAGTCGGCTTGCGGAGTTTTGTAATTCAAAGTATGTAAATAGCTAATAATTATTAAGTTTTTAAATTGGGATAAATTCAGCTATCTTGATTGAAAGATCATCAGATTTTGTTAAAGTAAGTTTCATTAGATTTATTTCGCTCTTTTTTTCCACTCTTCAATAAGTTTATGATTCCCAGATAATAGAACTTTGGGAACTTTATAATTTTTGCCGCGATATTTTAAAACTTCCGGGCGGGTATAAACTTCACTCGTGGAGACTCTTTCTTCTTCCAGGGATTCGTATTTACCTAAAACTCCCGGAATCTGCCTGGAAATAGAATCAATCAAAACCATGGCTGGTAACTCGCCGCCAGTTAAGACATAGTCTCCTATTGAAATCTCCTCGGCTTTCAAAATCTTTTGCACTCTGGCATCGATGCCTTCGTAGCGGCCAGAAATTAAAATAATATCCGTATATTTTTTGGCTACGGTTTTTGCATAAGCGGTGGTAAATTTTTTACCGGAAGTAGAAAACAAAATAATCTTTGTTTTCTTTCCGCCTCTACGGCGGATCGCCGATGAGGCGATTCCAAATGCTTTTAAAAACAATTCCGGGCGCAAGACCATCCCGGGTCCGCCGCCATAAGGCCGACCGTCTACCCTTTCTTTCGGCTTGCAAAAATCTATGGGATTATAAAACTTGATTTTTATTTTTTTATCCTTAATCGCCCGCCCTAAAATAGACTCTTTAAGATAAGAATCGAACATTTCAGGGAAAATAGTAATTATATGGAAATTCATAGACTAAACCTAGTCCCTAGAACCTAATTAGATACCTTTAAGGTCTTCCATCGCCTGGTCAACTGTCTTCATAGTACTCGGAGCACTACTTGATCCTCCCATTGGTCTCTCTGTTCTTTCTGGTCTAGTGCTACCTTCTGGCTCGTTGATCTTCAAATTCACGCGGGCATTGTTCTTCATGCCGATAATTCTAAGAAGCGTGCGAATAGCTTTGGCGGTGTTGCCCATTCGGCCGATGATCTTGCCCATGTCGGCAGAATTGACAGTAAGAGTAATCAGCACACCCATCTCATCCACACTCCGATCAATTTTGATATCGTTCGGATTGTCCACTAATGCTTTGACCACATATTCCAAAAACACCTTATCTGCTTCGTTTTCCATACTTTTTTTATATTACTTACCTTAATAATCATGCAGTGTTGCGACGTGACTGCTTTTTGTATTATATCAATAAGTGAGGAGCATAAGCAAATTTATTTGCTTAATGTCCGAACGCCATTGATATATGGTAATCCATATACAGTACTACTTTTTTGCTTTCAACTCCTTTTTCTTTTGAGTTGGCTTTTTCTTTGGGAGCACATTTACTTTCTTACCTTCGATCGCTTTGTCATGCACTAAAAAATTGTGCATCGTATCGGAGAGCTTGGCGCCTTTCGAAAGCCAATACTTTATTCGATCATTATAAAAACTGGTTCGGAGCTTCTTGTCGCTGACTTTTGGATTATAAGTGCCGAGCAGTTCCAAAAATCTGCCGCTCTTGGCGCTGTTTTTCGAATCAGTCAAAACCACCCGAAAAGACGGATCATTCTTGCGACCTATTCTCTGTAACCGTATTTTCAACATAATTTGAGTCTAACATAATTTTTTTAAAATGCAATATTGAATTCGGGTATACGTGTACGTGCGCTCTTTGCTAGTTGTTCCATATTTTTATATTTACTTATTCGTACGAATACGAATAAGACAATCAATACACTTCCTTATTATAACAACTTTCACAATAAACTTTTTCTTTTCTCTCGGTGGCGTAGCAGGTTTCAAATTCGACTTCACACTTTCCTTTATGACTAATATGATTTTTGTCGCACATGCAGGCACGATGCCAGAGTTTTCTCGCCGGTCGCAAATCAAATCTTCTTTTATAGCGGCAATTAGGGCATTTTCGCGGGAACGGCAGGCTTTCTTTGCGGTAAAACAGAAGCTCGTTTTTGGTAATATTATAATTCTTGGAGCAATCTATGCAGGCGAAAATTTCATTCAAATAACTATCAGGGACGCCTTCTATTTTGTCTGGAATAGATCCGCTTGAAATTGTCTCTTTACTAAAAGTCCCCGGAACATTGTCTTCCCACTGCCAACCTTTCGCTAGAACTTCTTGTTTCGGCATCGGCATATAAAGATTGCCCTGGGTTTCGTTGTAATACACCGGCGCGATTTCCGGCGGGAAAAATTCACCATACTCCCCCGTTTGCTTCATATGTTCGATAATTTTTTCCTTCAAAGTTTCATAGTCGGCTTTCGAATATTTTTTGTTGAAAATCATATACTCACCTTTTTTAATACTCACGCAACCAAAAAGATTCTGACTATTTTGGCAAGTATCGGAATACATCACATTCATATTGTCGTAGCAGAGATGACAGAATTGGCAGTTAGCAGTTCTGGTACATCCTTGAAGCTCATAGCAAAGTTCGGTAGTATTCCAGCCTGCGTGATAGATATCCATGCAGTTTTTATTCTCAATCCCTCCATAAATATATTTAGAATCTTCACATCTATTAGCTTCAAAAGACTGAGTGACATTTTTGCAATCAAAAATCAAACTGCCCACCGAATTGACATTCCTTTCGCTAATGACATACCGATGGATAGCTTCTTGTTTAACCATATCCTCAAACTCTTTAACCAACCCTTGCCTATTTACAAAAGAGTACAATTCCAGATTTTTAATTTTTTTTAAATACTCTTCTCGAGTGTACTGTTGGTTTTTAAACACATAACTTTTATTGCGCAAATTTGTTGACATAAAACATTCGTTGCAACCGTGGCAATCGTAGCAATAATAACAAGAGGAACAATCTTTCAGAAAAATTCCATATTGACATTGATAAGACGCTCGTGAATCAATAACTTCATACAATCTTTCTCCTCTTTCGGCAATAAAACCACAATCCATGCAGTCACGTGAATTTTTCATAATCCAAGTGCTATACATAACATTCTCACCATTAAAAACAGAAAATGAAAGATAAACATTCTTATTATCACCGGAATGATTGGTGTATTCAGAATTCACACTTCTCTTATTGAGCAAAGCCATCCGCGGCACATCATGTTGCAACTCGGCAAATTGCTCAAAAAATGGGCGAGAGAAATCAAAATCTCGGCCGTACTGCGAAGAGTCCCACCCGTCCCCCCACCAGCATTCGTTGCAGTAAACTTTGTAAGGCTTGTTTGCAGAATAAATCGTCACCGTGCTCTTGCCGCACAGGTCGCAATTTCGGCGGTACAAAGTCCGCTCGTTCCTCCAAGCATAGCGCCGCAGTTGCCGGCACTCCGGGCACCAAGAGGGCGGCGGGACTTTAATCTTTTCATAAAAATTAAAATCCTCGGCTTCTATTGAGAAACCACCACTACAATTTTTACATATTCTCTTTTCGTTAATATTACTCATATCTTTTTGGCAGCCTGCCCCGTACGAAGCTTTGCTTCCGTTCGGGGTTTTTACAGGATTTAGTTTGCTGCATCCTTATATTCATATACATTCACCCGGGCGGCGCGCATGACGCGGTCGGCGAGTTTGTAGCCTTTTTGAATTATTTCAGAGACCGTATGATCAAGTTCTTTTTTGTCGGTCGACATTAATTCCATGGATTGATGAATATTTGGATCAAATTTTTCTCCTACGGCGCCAATCGGCTTGACTCCATACTCTTCGAAGACCGTACTCATCTGCCAGTAAATGTATTCTACTCCACGGCGCCAATTTTCGTCCACTTTCTCCCAGGCCTCTTTGTTAGCAAAAGCCATATTGAAACTATCCATGACCGCCAAAAAGCGAGTTAAGATTCGCTCCCGCATTGATTCGGACAACATCGCTTTCCTGTCATCCTCGCCTTTCCTGTAATTGGCAAATTCCGCCCGCTCTTTCTGCCAGCCGGTCAGATATTCCTCCTTTTCTTTTTTACATACCTTCAAATCCTCCCTAAATTTCTTTAGAGTTTTCTTTAAATCCTCCTCGCCGTCTTCATTAAACTCAAACTCCAATACCTCGGAATCGGCTTCTGGTTTTGGCTCAATGTTTTCAGCAGGTTTTTTATCATTTTCGTCACTCATGCTGTTATCTTAGCATAAATTCAAAAAAATAAAAATTATTTTTACAGTTACCTTATTTTAATAATTTCTTAAAATCAAATAAGGAAATTTCAGAATCTCGAAGTATTTTTTTAAGCAAACCTTTACCTATTAGGGGATGACGTGGAACTGTCACAGGCTTTTTATTTATGTGTTGTAATCTTATATGACTACCTTTTTGCCTAACGACAACATAACCTGCTTTTATTAATGTTTTTATAACAACTCTAGAATTTAAAACAGGTATTTGAGCCATGAAATATTTTATATAGTAACAGTATGGAAACTAAATTCTTTCGGAAAATAATCTGAAACAACTTCCTGATTATATTTTTCCTCAAGACAAAGCTCTATGACTTCACGAATATTTTTTAAAGATTCATCAATAGTTTTTCCCTGCGAATAGCAACCAGAAAAAAGCGGGCATTCCACCACGTACAAACCACTTTCTTCCTTTTCCAAAATAATTGGAAAAGATTTTCCTTTTATTAAAGCCTTCAATTTACTCTTGCTCATAAACTACAGTATATCACAGTCTAAATGTGATGCAAATGAAGGCATTATTATGCCACAATATTGACAAAAATTGTTTTATCACAACCCTAGATTTCTTCAATAATTATTTCTTCTCGTCTTTTGGCTTCTGGTGGTTTAGACGCCTCTATTGCTTTTAATGCAGCTTCTTTTTCAGACTCTATTTCTTTCTTCTTATTATCTAACCTTGCAGCCAATGGAGCAAGCCTTTCAGTTTCAGGAGTTGGTATATACCCTCTATCGTTTAGCATATGACGATATCTACTCTCGCCTGCTTCACCATCTCCAAATATTTCTTTTACAGCCGCTTCAAATTTAGCTAAGCGTTCATTATAACGAGCTTCTATTTTTTGCACTTCAGAGTGATAATCAAGTCCCACTTTTTTTTGATCTTGAAATCCTGGTTTTGGATCCATAGTTTTTTTTATACCTTTAAATTAATAATAATTACACTTTTTGCTAAAGAAACTATACTAACATAATATACCACACTGCCACACAAAAAACAATTACTCTATCTTTTACTCCACTGCGGAGCTTTCCGAGCTTTTTTGAGTCCGAATTTGCGGCGTTCTTTGGCTCTCGGGTCACGTTTTAAGAAACCTAAATCTTTTAATTCGCCGCGGTTTTCCGGATCAAATTCGGCAAGTGCTCGAGAGAGCCCATGGCGAATAGCTTCAGCTTGGCTGTGCACCCCCCCACCCTTAACACGCACTTCCACATTCCATTTCAAAGTCGCTTTTCCTTCTCCAGTCTTCTGCCCCTTAATCATTGGATCTAAAATAAGCCGGCGCTCGCCTTCGGTTTTAAAATATTCTTTGGCGTCTTTGCCGTTGACCACAAAATTCGCTTTGGATGCTTCTATGATACGAACCCGAGCCGTGGAAGTTTTGCGTCGGCCGATTGCTTCTGTGTATTTATTTTTTGTTTTTTCTTGTTCTGCCATACATTTATTCTTCGATTTTTAAATTTTTCATCATCCTTCTTCGTAATTTATTGGCCGGCAACATTTGCTCGGTCGCGAGTTTTAACAACTCGGACAAACCTCTTTTTGCTGCTGTTTCTGTACCTGTTAAAATGCGCAACCCGCCCGGAATACCAGAATATCGTGTATGATAAATACTTTCTAACTTTTTGGCGGTAATGCGAATTTTGGAAGCGTTGACTACTTTGACCGGCAGACCGGAATATTGATTCCGCTCAAAAGTTGCCTTGGTCTTGCCCATCAGGGACATGGCTACCTCACTGGCTACTCGGCCGAGCGTTCGTCCTGATGCATCTATTACTTTTAGACTAATTTTTTCTTTGGTATTTTTCATAATTATACAAATTCTATTATGGCCATTTTGGCCCCGTCGGACTTTCGGGCGCCTAATTTCAATACTCGGGTATAGCCTCCTTTTCTGTCCGCATACTTCGGCGCGATTATTTCAAAAAGCTTCTTGACTTCCGGACACCTGTTCCCAATCTTGGAAATAACTAAACGGCGAGTAGCGGTATTGCCGCTTTTGGCTCTCGTCACCAGTTTTTCTATAAAAGGCCGCAGTTCTTTGGCTTTGGGTTCGGTTGTTCTTATTTTTCCGCGCACTATCAAATTGAGAGCTAAAGAATTCAAGAGAGCCACTCTCACTTTTCGAACCCGACCGAATTTTCTTTTGTTATTGCCGTGTCTCATCCCAGTACTAAAATTTTAATTAATAATATTTATCATTATGCCCCGTAATCAAAAATTTAGTACGGGACAGGTATATTTAAATTATTCTTTCAAGTTGAGACCAAACTTGGCCAAAACTTTTTTGATTTCTGAAATTCCCTTCTCACCGATGCCTTCGACTTCGAGCAGGTCTTCTCTTTTCTTTCGGGCCAGTCCACCCAAGGTGCGGATATTGGCGCCAGTTAGGGCGTTCAGTGTCCTGGTAGAGAGATCCAGGCTATCGGTGCGAGTCTTTAAAACATCAGCAAAATCAGGACCCCCGCCCGCATCGCCTTGCGAAGCATGGCGGGCAGGTTTTTTATCTTCTACATCTTTATCTTTCTTAACTTTCTCTTCCTCCGGCTCTTTGAAATCAATAATGGCTTTGAGTTGGTTTATCATAATTTCGATCGAACGCGAGAGCGCTTCACGGGCAGAGAGCGTGCCGTCCGTTTCGATTGAGATTCGAAGACGATTGTGGTTGGTCTTGTCTCCGACGCGCATGTTTTCCACTTCATAAGAAACCCAGCGAACTGGAGTAAAAATAGCGTCCACAGCGATAGTGCCCACATCTACTTTTTCTTTTTGAAATAATTCTTTCGGAATAAAGCCAAGCCCTTTCTCGATTTTCATTTCAATATTTAAATTGATTTTACCGGTGACTTCCACGATATGCAGTTCTGGATTTAAAATCTCTACTTGCCCACCGGTCTTGATATCTCCTGCAGTGACGGCCTTCGGACCCTTAACCGAAAGACTCACGGTCTGCGGTTCATCCGAGATCATTTTGAACCGGGTCTTTTTTAAATTGAGAATCATCACAATGACATCTTCTTTTATTCCCTCCAGGGTCTGAAACTCATGACTCACTCCGTCAATCTTGATTGAAGTGACCGAAGCGCCCGGGAGCGATGATAGGATAATCCGCCTCAAGCTATTACCCAAGGTGTGACCATACCCCGGGTAAAGGCCGTCTATTTCAAATACTCCCTTATTGGCCTCCTCTAAAACGACACGAGGCTTGGAAGGCATAACAATTTTATATTCAGACATAATTTTAAAAATTATTAATAATTTATTTAACGACTATAAAATTCTAAAACGGCGTTTAAATCGATGAAACTTTCGGTATTTTTTGGTTTATCTAAAATTTTTCCTTCCATGACAGTCGGATCAAAGCGTAGCCAGGTGGGGGGATTGTAATCTTTTATTTTTTCTGCAAGATTGTCAAAAATTTTCTTGGTTTTTGATCCGACGCGGATTTTTATAGTATCTCCAGACTTTAATTCGTAAGATGGAATAGTCACCTTTTTATCATTGACAATAAAATGTCCATGAGAAACCATTTGGCGGGTGGCTCGGCGGCTCGCTCCGAGGCCCATCCGGTAAATCGCGTTGTCTAGGCGAAATTCGAGCTCCTCGTAAAACTTCTCCGCTGTTCCGGCGCCTTTAGCCAGAGTGGCTTTCTTGACGTAATTCGAAAGCTGGCGTTCGGTAATTCCGTAAGAAAATCTTATTTTTTGTTTTTCAACGAGCTGGGCTCCATATTCCGAGAGAGCTTTCGGGCGGCGAGCGGTCAAAGATCCACCCTTTCCCGACGCGGCCTTAAACTTTGAGGTCTGGCATTTGTCATACACTCCGGGGCCCAGTCTTCGACAAATCTTAAATTTTGGTTTGCTAATCATATTAAATTAGTTGAAAGTTATAAAGTTCATAAAGTTTGTAAAGCTAGACGCGACGCGGTTTTTTGGCTTTTGGCCCATTGTGGGGTACAGGTGTCGCATCGGAAATAGAAGTAATTTCAATTCCATGAGCCATAAAAGCCCTGATGGCAGGCTCCCGACCGGAGCCGACTCCGAGCACCACTACTTCCGCATCTTTGACTCCGAGGGTTGCCGCTTTGCCCCCGATCACATCTCCTACTTTTCCGGCTGCAAAAGGAGTCCCCTTTTTTGCTCCTCGAAAACCCAAAGATCCCGCGCTTGACCAAAATAAAGTATTACCGGCCTTGTCTGAAAGGAGCACTTTGGTGTTGTTGAAGGTAGCATCAATAGAAAGAATTCCGGATGTTACTTTTTTCTTTGTGGTTTTGCCTGCCTGTCCGGTAGGCAGGGGAGCCGCTTTCTTTGCGTCGCCTTCCATCGGAAGAATCTCGGCGGGGGCGGCTGACTTGGTCTCTTCGGTTTTGGTTGCGGTTTTAGTCATTTTTATGTCTTGGTTTCTTTTCGCTTGCCGGAGGCCATGGTCTTCCTGACATTACCCCTCACGGTTCGGGAATTTGTCTTAGTCCTCTGCCCACGGACTGGCAATCTTTTCATGTGGCGGATGCCTCGGTAACTTTTGATATCTTTTAGCCGCTTGATGTTGGCGGATATTTCTCTTTTCAAATTTCCCTCGATTAAAATGCTTTCGATGACCAGACGAATTTTATTTTCTTCATCCAGGCTCAAATCTTTCGCCTTTTTTCCGCGGTCAATACCGACTTGATCTAAAATTTTGCGAGCTTTCGGAATACCAATGCCGTAGAGGCAAGTAAGGCCAATCTCGAGTCTTTTTTCATTTGGTACAATGATTCCCAATATTCTCATATGATTCTTATAATTATTTTATCGGTCTATTGTTTTTGCTTATGTTTTGGATTAGAGCAAGTTATCCGCAAATGTCTGTTTCTCCTTACCATTTTACAATTATCGCAAATCTTTTTTACGGCTGATCTAATTTTCATCCCATTAAAAAATTAAAATAATAAACTTCATTTTTTCCTACCTAGTCCGTAGATTTTCTAACGGGACAAGTAAAATATATAACAACAAACGAAAAACAAGGAAAAAACCCTTATTTTTCAACGTATCACTTTTTTAAAATCCTGATTAAGCTATAAGCGCCATAATACACTATCCCAATAAAAATTACAACCCCCCCCCTAATAGCTCACAAAACCAGCAGCGTTTGTTCCTTTCGGACGCTGCTGGTTTGATAAAACTACCAATCATCTTGCGTGGATTTACCACCCCGGAGGGCGGGAGGATGAGTCCCTCT
>MFVS01000001.1 GCA_001786195.1 Candidatus Nomurabacteria bacterium RIFCSPLOWO2_12_FULL_40_42 | reverse complement strand
GGTTTTCATACAAAAAGCGCCTTATGGCGCTTTTTGTATTCTAGCATGATTGTGGTATATTTGGGGGATTAAGGGAGTTTCGTAATTCAAAGTTACATAAGAATTCTGCATATGCTAGAATCTTAGATATGAGAAAGGAGGGTTACATGGAGAGACTAAAAGATTTTTTAAATTCTGGTACCACTGAAGCGAAAATTGCTACAGTAGCTCTTTGCGTGTTGGCTGTAGCTTCGATACCTGTTCTCGTGATGGGCGCTGCGGTAATGGGCAACGCGGTACAAGTGTTTAAAATGTTTGAAGGCTCCAAGAAATATTCTCACAAGCAAATCAGTAGCGTGATGGATAGTATGAAGCGCCAAAGACTTATAGAATATGTCTCCGATAAACATGGACAAACTATCGTAAAAATTACAAAGAAAGGTGAAACTAAATTAAGAGCTTTTGATATTGAACTCATGAAAATTAAAAAACCGCATAAGTGGGATGGCAAATGGAGACTGGTGATGTTTGATATCCCGATGAGATTTACAAAAGGGAGAGAAGCCCTACGATTTCATTTGAAAAAGTTAAATTTTTTTCAATTTCAAAAATCTGCTTGGATTTATCCTTTTCCGTGCGAGGATGAAATAATATTTATTGCGGACTTCTTTGGAGTAGGGAAGTACGTCGAAGTTTTAACAGTAGAAAATATTTTACGAGATGACAAAGTAAGGAAACATTTCAAATTATCTTAATCTATTTCGTATCTAAAATTCTAGCATATGCGGAAAAGTTGGGAAATGAGGAGTAAGAAAAAACTAATTGGCTACTAATCCCCAACCAAGGTTGACAAAAAAATATAGATGAGTATACTGTATTTGATTCATTGATTGAGTATCGGATGGAATCTTAGGCGTTATATTACTAGGGTTTTAACTTAATCATATCTAAATAAACTATGGAGAACCTGCCTGCCGGTAGGCAGGGCTAAAGAAAAGCCTTTTTTCTGTGTTATATTGGTTTTTCTTTGATTTCTTTTTGCTTATTTGGAAAAAATAAATATGCATACAATCGCTTTGCGTCCGAAGAAATATTTTTCCAGATATAAAAAGCCTCTGGTCGAATTTCCGAATTTGATCGAAGCTCAGCTAAAGTCTTTCGAGTGGCTAGTGGGGACTGGGATCGGAGAAGTCTTCAAGGAATTCTCTCCCATCTTGGATTATTCCACAAAAAAATTCCAACTCGAATTTGCTTCTTTTTCCTTAAGTGAATCTGCATATAATGAGAACCATGCCAAAATAAATAAGCTCTCTTATCAAGGACTCTTAAAGGCTCGGGTCAAACTTACAAATAAAATTTTGGGAACTGTTAAGGAGCAGGAGATTTTTATGTCTGAGCTTCCGCTTATGACCTCACACGGAACTTTTATCATCAACGGCGTGGAGCGCGTAATCGTGCCGCAGCTCGCCAGAAGTTTCGGAGTTTTCTTTACCGAGAGCGAGAGCAAGGGCAATCGCTATTTTGGCGCTAAAATTATTCCGGCTCGCGGCGTTTGGATAGAAATCGAATCCGAATCTGACGGCGGTATTTACATTCGAATCGATAAAAAGCGGAAATTCCCGGCGACCGCCTTACTCCGGGCGATGGGTTATGAGACTAATGAGGCTATTTTAAAGGCTTTTTCCAGTAAATCTCCATTGAATTCTGTTTTCGAAAAAACAATCAAAAATTGCCTGTCCAAGGACGGAGTCAAAAGCTTGAATGATTCATATATTGAAATATACAAGCGTCTTCGAGACGGGGATATGGCTACCGCGGAAAACGCGAAGGAGTTTATTAACTCTTTATTTATACCGGAACGCTACGATCTTTCGCCAGTCGGACGTTTTCGTTTCAATCAGCGTTTCGCGAAGCCCATGGACGAAGCAGCTCTCGCCCACCGAACTATTTCCAAAGAAGACTTGGTCACGGTAATTGCACATATTATTCTTTTAAATAATACTCCGGGTAGCAAGAGCGACGACATCGACCACTTAGGCCAGAGGCGCGTTCGGTTTGTAGGCGAGATACTGCAGCAGAAAGTGCGCACCGGCATGATGCAGATCAAAAGAAATATCCAAGACCGAATGTCGATCATTGACGTGGATACCGCTATGCCGATCAACATCATCAACCAACGTCCGCTCCAGGCTCGGATCAAAGAATTTTTCACCACCAACCAGCTTTCGCAATTTATGGGGCAGGAAAACGTGCTCGCAGAAACCGAACACCTGCGCCTGCTCTCAGCCCTAGGTCCTGGAGGCCTGACCCGCGAGCGTGCCGGACTCGAAGTGCGCGATGTGCATCCTTCGCACTACGGCAGAGTCTGTCCAATCCATACCCCAGAAGGTCCGAACATCGGGCTTATCTTACACCTGGCCACTTATGCCAAAATAAATGAGTTCGGAATAATTGAAACTCCCTACATCAAAGTTGCCAAGGGCAAGATTACTGGTGAAATAGTTTACCTCAATGCTCTGGAAGAAGAGAAATACAACATTGCGCATGCGGCCACTCCTTATGACGAACACTGGCGCATTACCGAAGAAAAAGTGGAAGCCCGAATCAAGACCGAGCCAGGAGCCATCTTCAAAGAAGAAGTGGATTTTATAGATGTCTCACCGAACCAGGCATTCTCAATCGCCACCTCTATGATTCCATTTCTAGAACACAATAATGCGAACCGTGCTCTCATGGGAAGCAATATGCAGAAGCAGGCGGTGCCTTGCGTATTGCCGGAGGCTCCTCTCGTATCTACCGGCGTGGAGGAATTGGCGGCCCGAGATTCCGGACGATTGATTATTGCCATAGAGAGCGGAGTGGTTTCTTATTTAGATGCCAGAAAAATAGTGGTCAAGAGCACTAAATCTGAGAAAAATTCAGAAAATATTTACAACTTGATTAATTTTATGAGGAATAATAACTTCGCCATTTTTCACCAACGTCCGCTTGTAAATATAGGCGATAAAGTAAAGAAAGGGGATGTCTTGGCGGATACCAGCAGTACCATGGGTGGGCAAATTTCTCTGGGTCAGAATATTTTTGTAGCATTCTTGTCCTGGTCCGGATCGACTTATGAAGATGCTATAATTGTTTCGGAACGTTTGGTCAAGAAAAGTAAATTTACCAGCGTATACTTGGAGGAGTTTACCTGCGTAGTCCGCGATACGAAACTCGGACCAGAAATCACCACTCGCGACATATCAAATGTGGGCGAGTTGAAACTAAAAGATCTAGATGAAGACGGTATTGTCCGCATCGGAGCAGAGGTTCGGGAAAATGATATTTTGGTCGGCAAAATTACACCCAAAGGGGAGACAGAGCTCACTCCAGAAGAGCGGCTCCTGCGTTCTATCTTTGCGGAAAAAGCGCGGGATGTGAAGGATACCTCATTGCGAGTTGAGCACGGAAAGCGCGGGCGCATTATCGGAGTAAAAATTTTCTCTCGCGATCTCGGACACACACTTGAAGCCGGAATTATCAAGAAAATTATGATTGAAGTCGCTCAGATCCGAAATATTTCAGTCGGCGACAAGCTCTCTGGCCGGCATGGTAACAAAGGAATTATTTCCACCATTCTGCCGGAAGAAGATATGCCTTATATGGCTGACGGTACCCCGGTGGATATTATTCTCTCACCTCTTGGCGTTCCTTCTCGTATGAACTTGGGACAAATTTTAGAAATGCATCTCGGTATGGCGGCCAATAGCCTTGGCTACCAAGCCGTCGTGCCGCCATTTTTAGGAGCAAAGCACGAAGAGATTAAAGAAGAGCTGACCAAAGCCGGCTTGCCCCCAAGTGGTAAATTGAAACTTTTTGACGGACGCACCGGCGAAGCTTTCGAACAAGCCGTGGCTGTGGGTTATATGTATATGTTAAAACTTCATCACATGGTGGAAGACAAGATTCACATGCGTTCGATCGGTCCTTACTCTCTCATTACTCAACAGCCACTCGGAGGCAAGGCGCAGGGCGGAGGACAGAGATTCGGAGAAATGGAAGTCTGGGCGCTCGAAGGCTATGGGGCCGCTTATACTCTGCGCGAAATGCTTACTATTAAGTCGGACGACATTCTCGGAAGGTCCGCGACCTTTGATTCAATCATTAAAAATGAAAAAATCAGACCACCAAATTCGCCGGCATCGTTCAATGTGCTTTTGAATTATTTGCGAGGGCTTGCAATGGATGTCGATTTAAAGAAGTCTAATAATAAGGAATAATGTCAAAAGAATTAAACATAACTGGACCTAATAGGGAATTTGAGTCTATAAAACATATAGATGAAAACAATATAGAGTTTTGGACAGCCAGAGAGCTTTTTCCTCTGCTTGGGTATTCTAGATGGGAAAGTTTTGAGGAAGTTATTGGACGGGCTCGAAAATCTGCTTTAAATAGCGGTCAAATAGTAGAAAACCATTTTCGGGACTTGACGAAAATGGTGGACATTGGGTCTAATACTAAGAGAGCAATAAAGGACTGGAAACTCGACCGATACGCCTGTTATTTAATAGCTCAAAATGGTGACTCAAAAATTCCTCAAATTGCTCTCGCGCAAACCTATTTTACTGTTCAAACAAGAAGGCAAGAGATTTTTGACAAACTATCCGATGCCGAGAAGCGTATTTTTGTTCGTGAAGAAGTGACGAGTGAAAATAAGAAACTTTTTAAAACTGCCAAACAAGCAGGTGTGTCTAATTTTGGTTTATTCAATGATGCTGGTTACAAAGGCTTATATGGAGCATCTCTTTCGGATGTTGAATTTAAAAAAGGAATTAAAAAAGGAGAACTTTTAGATCGAGCTGGTTCTACCGAACTTGCCGCTAATCTTTTTCGTATTACCCAAACAGATGAAAAAATTAATAAAGATAAAATCAAAGGAGATTTTGAAGCTAGAAAAACACATTTTATGGTGGGTGGTAAAGTTCGCCAGACAATTAAAGATATAGGTGGAGAATTACCTGAAAATCTAAAATCAGAGAAACATATAAAGGATGTGAGAAAAGATATAAAATTACTTCAAAAACAAGATAAGAAATTATTATTAAAAGCTAAAAGAAAATAATATGAAAAATAACAATAAAGGTTTCATACTCCCATTGCTTTTAGGGATAATCGCCTTATTGGTAGTAGGTGTTGGGGTATATGTTTATAAAAATAAAAAAGTGGAAGTTCCTATTGTTCCTGAAACTGGGGCACAGCAATCGGATCAAGTTCAGCAGACAAATACTCAAACTCCAGCTGTTAATACACAAACAAATAATTCAAATTCACAATCTGATACTTCAAATTGGAAAACATATAAGAATATTAAATACAACTTTGAATTTAAATATCCTTCTGATTGGGATCTTGAATCATTAGATTATGTACCGGTACCACAGCAACCAAGCCAACTTGGGGTTTCTGTCTTTTTCAAACCTAGTGGCACGCTTATTTTGTTAAGCATAAACCTATTTAATTCAGGAGCTCAAACAGAAGAAATGATAAATACAAGCAATGGTTACTTCAGAAAGTTGGCAGATAATGGTAAGAATGTACTTACAGCTCATTCACCGATAGATTTTACTCTTAACTATGAAGTTTTCAAACAAGATTATGAGACAATTCTTTCTACTTTTAAATTTACAAAATAATTATAAATAATATGAAAACTTTAAACACAACTGAATTTGATTCGATCGCGCTTCACCTCGCTAGCCCGGAGCAGATCAAGGAATGGTCTTTTGGAGAAGTCACCAAGCCGGAGACGATCAATTATCGCACCGGAAGATCCGAGCGTGGCGGCCTTTTTGATGAGAAAATATTCGGTCCGGAAAAAGACTATGAATGTTATTGCGGAAAATACCGCCGGATCCGCTACAAAGACATCATCTGCGAGAAATGCGGCGTGGAAGTCACTCGTTCAATCGTCCGCCGGGAACGCATGGGCCACATCGAGCTCTCGACACCGGTTTCCCATATTTGGTTCTTGCGCGGTGTGCCTTCGCGGATGAGCATCTTACTGAATATTTCTGTTTCCGACTTGGAAAAAGTAATTTATTTTGCCGGATACATCATCACAAAAGTGCATGAAGAAGAAAAATCAACTGTAATTTCAGGCCTCGATAAAGAATATAAAGTTAAATTGAAAAATATGGCGGATGATGATACCAAAGAGAAATTGAAAAATTTATTATCGATTACCAAAAAAGAAATTGGAGAAATTTATGAAGGGAAAGTTTTAAATGAGATTTCTTTTCACCACTACTCACTGAAATACGGAACTTGTTTTGAAGCAAATATCGGCGCTGAAGCGATCTATTCTATTTTCAAAAATCTAGATTTAAACAAATTAAAAGCTCTTACCGAAAAGATGATCGAGAAAGCAAGTGTAGCTGAAAAAGAGAAATTGCAAAAAAGACTTTCGTTGATTCGGGCTATGACTTACGCAGGTATTCGCCCAGAATGGATGTTTTTGACGGTTATCCCGGTTATTCCTCCGGTTTTGCGCCCAATGGTGGCGCTAGATGGAGGCAGGCATGCAACCTCGGATTTAAATGACCTTTATCGCCGAGTGATAAATAGAAACAATCGTTTGAAGAAGCTCAAAGAAATAAATGCGCCAGATGTAATTTTGCGAAATGAAAAAAGAATTATTCAGGAAGCCGTCGATGCGTTGATCGATAACTCCATCGCCAAACAAAATGACTCGGCAGCGATGAGCCAGTCACAAAAGCGTCCACTCAAGTCGCTTTCGGACAATTTAAAATCTAAACAAGGTCTTTTCCGCCAAAACCTGCTCGGCAAGCGAGTGGATTATTCCGGACGTTCGGTGATTGTCGTTGGTCCGGAACTCAAATTAAACCAATGCGGACTGCCGAAACACATGGCCCTGGAACTTTTCCGGCCTTTCGTTATTTCCAAAATTTTGCAGGCCGAATTGGCCTTCAACATTCGCGGTGCCAATAAATTGATCGAGGAGCGCACGGCGGACGTTTGGGCCATGCTGGAAGAAGTAATCGCCGGCAAATATGTTCTTTTAAACCGCGCGCCGACTCTCCACCGCCTCGGTATTCAAGCTTTCAATCCTATTTTAATTGAAGGCAACGCCATCCAAGTGCATCCGTTGGTCTGCCAGTCTTTTAATGCTGACTTCGACGGAGACCAAATGGCGGTGTATGTGCCGCTCTTAGAGGAGGCGCAATTCGAAGCGAAAGAATTGATGGCGGCAAACAAAAATCTTCTAAAACCGCAAAACGGCGATCCGATCGTGCATCCCCAAAAAGACATGGTGCTTGGTAGTTATTGGATGACCAAGGAACTCGAAGGCGAACCAGGCGAAGGAAAATATTTTTCCAGCCCGAATGCCGCCACCACCGCCTATAATTATAGAATTGTTTCTCTGCGCGCCAAAATAAAAGTTCTAGCCACTAAAAAACACAAATACGCCAAATTCAACGAAGCAATTTTTGATACTTCGGTTGGTAAACTTCTATTCAACAGCATTTTACCGGACGATTTTTCTTATGTAAATGATGAAATGACACAAGACAGATTGTCTGCTCTTTTGGACGAGCTTATTATGCATTACGGCATAGATAATACGCCCGAAGTATTGGACAAAATCAAGGCGTTCGGTTTCAAATACTCGACAGTTTCGGGTACGACTTGGGGATTGGATAATGTCTCAGTGTCACCCGAGAAGCCGAAGATCATTGCGGAAGGCAAAAAGCTTGAGGAAGAGATAATATCCCAGTGGCGAGAAGGTTTACTGTCGGAAGAAGAAAAATATCAGAAAATTATTGAAATCTGGACGCATACCAAAAAAGATTTAGAAAAGATTTTACCGAAAACTCTCGACAAAAAAAGTTCGACTTACGATTTGTTTACTTCCAAGGCTCGCGGCAATATGTCGAGCCTTATGCAGATGACCGGGATGATCGGACTCATCCAAAACAATCAGGGCAAAACTTTGGAATTTCCTATTATTCCTTGTTATCAAGAGGGGCTTTCGCCGATTGAGTATTTCGTGATTACGCACGGAGCTCGTAAGGGAGCTTCGGATACTGCTCTTAATACCGCCAAGGCTGGGTATCTGACTCGAAGGTTAGTTGATGTGGCCCAGGATGTTGTAATTACCGAAGAAGATTGCGGTACCAAAGAAGGCAGAATAATTACCAGGGAAAATATTTCCGGAATGGAAATTCCGCTTTCCAAAAATATCCGTGGGCGTATATTGGCAGAGGATATTAAAGATAAAAATGGAAAAGTAGTTTACAAGAGAGGATTTTTGATTACCAAAGAAGAAGCTTATAATATAGAAGGAGCTGGTTTTACCGAAGTATTTGTCCGTTCGCCTCTGACCTGCCGCACCGTACATGGGCTATGTGTGAATTGTTATGGGCTCGATTTGGGGCGCAATCGTCTAGTCGAGCAGGGCGAGGCAGTGGGCATAATCGCGGCCCAGGCCATCGGTGAGCCGGGCACCCAGTTGACGCTTCGAACCTTCCACGCCGGAGGAGTCGCTGGTACGGATATCACTACCGGTTTACCTCGCGTCGAAGAAATATTCGAAAGAAGAATTCCCAAAAATCCGGCAATTATATCGGAAACCGATGGAGAAGTGATTTCGATTACCACCAAGGATGGAAAAGAAAAAATAATCAAGGTTTTGTCCGATATTAAAGCAGACGGTGGGAATGCCAAGAAAAACGAAATGGAATACATCGTGGCTTTTCACCGAATGCCGACAGTTAAAGTAGGGGATCAGGTCAAGAAAGGAGGTCTTTTGACCGACGGATCGGCAGATATCGCGGAAATGTTTCAATTAGGCAATAAAGAATTAGTTGAGAAATATATCATCCGGGAAATAAATAAAGTTTACGAGTTACAGAGTGCCTCGATTTCGAGGAAGCATACGGAAATAATAATTCGCCAGATGTTTTCCCGTCGAAAAATAAAAGATGCGGGCGATACGAATTTCTCGATCGGCGACATTGTGGAAAATACCGCGTTCATCGAGGAAAATGCGAGAATTGCCGAATTGTACGGCAAAGATGCAGAAAACAAGCTTGCCAAAGCTGAAACTGTCGTGCTCGGCATCACCGAAGTTAGCCTGCGCACCAAATCTTGGCTCTCGGCCGCCTCGTTCCAAAACACCAATCGCGTGCTGATCGAAAATGCAGTCAAAGGGGGTGTGGATGATCTGCGAGGACTCAAAGAAAATGTCATCATCGGACGACTAATTCCAGCGGGAACGGGGTTTAAAAGCAAAGCAGTGTTAGAAAAAGCGGAGAAATAAATTATTATGGAAAAACACGTTACTGGCTGGACCGGTTGCAAAAGCTCCGGGTCCTTTGTAGTACATTCTTTTATTGTGTTTAATTTTTAATGTGCTATGATTTTTGGGTAGGGTCTCATTTAGCGAAATAGAGTTTCTACGTTTTATAAATAGTTTTTTGTCCTTTTTGTTAAAAAGGAAGAAGTAAAGAAAATGGCTACAAAGCTATATGTGGGGGGACTCCCTTACAGCACCCAAGAAGCCGCTCTCAAAGAGCTCTTCGCACAGGCCGGAAATGTTGTTTCCGCTGTGATTATTATGGACAAGATGTCTGGTCGTTCAAAAGGTTTTGGATTCGTAGAAATGTCATCGCAAGATGAGGCTGCAAAAGCTATCTCGATGTTCAACGATCAAGAGTTCGAAGGACGCAAATTGACCGTCAACGAAGCTCGCCCAATGGAAGCGCGTCCACCAAGAAGCGGCGGCAATGACCGAGGTGGATACGGAGGGGGAGGACGAAGAGAATACTAAAAAATTAGGTTCTAGTCCAAACAAAAAGCGCTTATGAGCGCTTTTTGTTTGGTGAGTGTGGAAGGAATCCCAGTAGCAGAGCAAAGCTCGCTACGGGATAGGTCGGACTCATCGACCTACTGTCTTACTGTGCCCCGTAGTAAATTTGTGTTACTACTTGTGTGTTTATTAAACCATATCAGAACCTATTTTCAAAATAAATAGTCGGTACATTCCGCAGGGCAAAGCCCTCACGCGCGAGTACGCGCGTGTTCTTGCAAAGCAAGAAAGCGGAAATGTGCAAATGTACTGAACGGCTCAAATGCCAGTAAATGAGCCGTTCAAGAAAAAATGGACTCGGTTTTGCGAAACTATTTTGCGGGAGGGAGGATTCGCAAAACCGAGACTAATGTTTTTTAAATTCGGCGAGATTGGGAATTCTGCCCGCAGGGTTAGGGAGGAATGCGGGCGCGTTTTTGTAATTTTGAAAAGTAGTTAATTTCTGCTATTATCTTAATTATGAATTGGTTTTTCATAGCACTGGGTGCACCATTTTTATACTCGGTTGTTACTCATTTAGATAAATATTTAATCCATCGTTTTAAGAAGGATAAAACAGAAGAGCGAGGAGTTGGAGGATTGATTCTTTATTCAGCACTCTTTGGACTTTTTGTTTCATTTTGTATATTTTTATTTCTTGGAACAAATGTTGCAATTCCTCTTAGTGATATAGGAATTATGTTTCTTGTTGGATTTTCAGGTGTCACTGCAACAATTTTATATCTTCATGCGATGGAGAAAGATGAAGCTTCAATTGTTGCACCACTCTTTCAGATGATTCCGGTTTTTGGACTTATTCTTGAATATTTTATTCTTAATATAATTCCATCAAATATTCAAATTGTCGGTTCATTCATTATTGTAATTGCAGGCATTGTACTTGCAACCGAATATGAAGGATTTAAAATACGTCGAATAAAATCAAGCATTATCTTCTTTATGCTTGGTTCATCGTTATTTTTTGCACTCGTTAGCATTCTTTTTAAATATGTGACTTCAAATTTAGAAAACTTTTGGGTTTCATCATTTTGGGAATATTTATCATGGGGTGTGATTGGTATTATTCTTTTTTTTGTTATTCCGGTATATAGGAAAGATTTCATAAATTCACTTAAACGAGATGGAATACTGCTTTTTGGTATTAATATTGCAGGGGAGAGTATCACTACTGTAGCAAATTCACTCAAAAATTTTGCCGCACTTCTTGTGCCTGTTACACTTGTGTATAGCGTTGAAGCGCTCCAACCAATTTTTGTTTTTGCATTTGGTATTCTAATTACACTCTTTTTGCCAAAAATGTCACAAGAAGATATTTCACGAAAAGCCCTTCTTATGAAAGGTATCCCAATTATTTTTATGATTGTGGGAACGATTTTGATTTTACATTAAGTTTTATAATTTATTTATATAAGCCATTACGCATAAAAATATGTTATAATAAGACTGATCAGAATCATTAAAATTATTGGTTTTAATTTTAATTAGGTCTCAGAACCTCCATAAAACATGAAAGATAATATTTATTACACTTTAGATGAAGCTGCAAAAGAAATAAAAAAAAGGTGGAGTGATAAAATACTAAAAAGGAAAGTAGAAGAATTTTTGTCAAATAAATTTATTCCAGGATTCTTTATGGACAAACAGCGTGCTATTTACCCAAAAAGCGTAGTGTCACCAAACAATGCATGTGATTTCTTCATTCTTAGCACAAAACACCTAGGCCTTGAGCCATTATTGGCAGAATACACAGACGACTTGTTTACAGGTTTAAGTGAAGATAAATTTCTACTAACAAGGTTGCGTCTGCTTTGGCATGATGGAACATACAAGACGGCAGACATAGTTGACTACAAAAAATATCATGGAAAACAATTTCCAGAAGTCAGAGTTGTGTCTGGGGAAAAATTGATTGATTTCCATCATAATCTTTTCAAACTTTCGCAATACCCAAACAATGAAATAAAAGACATAAGTACTTATTTTAAGTCATATGGCAAACCAAAAGATTTTTATCCTTATTATTTGGCAAATTTTATTTGCCACGGAGTTTTATTTGAGAAATTCGAGACCAACCCAAAGTCTCGTGAGCTTAAGTTCACAAGGGAGGTTGTTATGCCTTCTATTAATTTTTTGAAAGAGAAATTTGGAGTTGGCCCCATTATTGTAAATTTTTACTCAAACGACTCAACTGGGGATGAAAATCCCTTCTGGGGATGCTATAATAAAAGTATAAATAATTTTTTAGTTAATTATGTCGAGAAAAATAACTGTCTTGTTAAAAAATTTAAGTAAGCATTGGTTTATTTTATCTTTTTTTGCTATCTCGTTAGCTGTCCTTTTTGTTAGCTTCTTTAAGGTTTTTGAATTAAAAGATTTTCTGGTAGAATTTCCAGAAAGCTGCGACGTGGATTCTAATACCTGCGTAGAAGTTGATGGAGAACTAAGCCCTTCTAGGTTTATCCTGTTAAAAGAAAGTTATTTTTTAAAAAATTGCGAAAACAAAGATTTTGATGAATGTATGAAAAGGTGTGAAACAGATAGTGCATGCACAACAGAAACAAACAAAAGCTAAAGTAATTAATTATTAGATAACTTAAATAAATTAAAATGTTCTGCACAGGATTTATCCAACAATTTTCTAACTCTATGGCACCCGCATATCTATATTACTCTAGCGTGCCTGTTTCTCTTATTTCCCTAATTTTGGGTTTTATAATATTGCGTTTTGGTGATAAAAAGAAATCCTCAACAATATTACTTTTTTTAACCATTGCTTTCTTCTTTTTATTTGCCAGTAATTTAGTTTTGTGGATTGCTGTAGATGCCAACATACAAACATTTGTATGGTTTCTTAACCAATTTGATTTTTTATTCTTGCCTCTATTGTCATTTTTTTTGTTCTCAGAATTTATCAAAAAAAATGAAACGCCATCAAATTTTTTAAAAGTACTAATATTGGCCATAGTCGCAATCTTTATTCCCATAGTGTTGTTGGGATACAATATAAATTATTTTGATTTATATAATTGTACTGTCGTGGAAGCAAACTCGATTGTTATATACCAAAATGCTGTTTTAATTCTATCGTGCTTATTAATGGCATACTTAGCAATAAAAAATATTTTTTCAGCTACTGAAACAAGAGAGTCGAAAACAAAAACCGTATTATTGGCTGTTGGATTATGCTCTATGCTTTTTTCGCTATTCTTCACATGGAATCCGTTAATCTTTGGCTACCCTGATGGCGTAGATCAATTCGGTTTTATAGGAGCAATTATATTCCTTTCAATTATTACTTACATGGTTGTTAAATTTAAAATGTTTGGTATGAAACTTCTCGCTACTCAGGCATTAGTCTGGGGTATTGCAATTCTTACTGGCTCTCAACTTTTCTTTATTAAAATACCAATTAATTTTATATTGACTAGTATAACTTTTGTCGGGGTCATTATTTCTGGTAGATTTCTTATTAAATCCGTCAAAAACGAAATCAAGCAGAAAGAAGAATTAGCGGTTAAAAATGAACAATTATCTGAATTCATGTCATTTGCTTCCCATGAGATAAAAGGGCCCACGGGTTTCATTAAAAGTATAGCTTCAATGGCTCTTAGTAACGATCTGGGAGCACTCACTCCGAAACTAAAAGAAGCTCTGCGAAGAATTTATATCAGAAGCAATGATTTGATTGATCTTGCCTCCCAATATTTGAACAAATCAAAAGTTGAACTCAATCAAATAAGTTACGCGTTCGAAGATTTTGATCTTGGTGTTGAATTAAAACAAGTCGTGGAAGACTTTCAGCAGAGTGCCGAGGAGCAAAACATAATTGTAAAGTACGACAATGCTGGAAAAGAAATCTTTGCCGTTAAAGCGGACAAAGTAAAAATGAAGGAAGTATTTAGAAATATAATTGGCAATTCGATAAAATTTACTCCCAAAGGTTCAGTTGTTGCATCTATATCAAAAACAAACGACGGTGTTCTTATTAAAATTACGGATACTGGCAATGGCATAGAAAAAGAAAAAATTCCAACATTATTTAAGAAATTTTCTCGCGCTGATACTAAAGCTACTAATGCTGGAGGCTCTGGTTTGGGACTTTATCTAGCTAGGGTATTCATTGAAGCTCATCACGGTAAAATCTGGGTTGAGTCAGAAGGTATTGGTAAAGGGACAACATTTTTTATAGAGTTGCCCGCGAATTCTACCCCTGTTGTTTATGAGACATCTAAAGCATAGGAATTATTTTATTACAATTTATTTTGTAATTGTTCTTTTAAATGCTCAACAACTTTTTCTGGAACCATGTCCGTCCAATTCTCACTTTTTTCATCTAAAGATTTCCTAATTTTTGTTGCTGAAATATTTTCAATAGTTTCATTTGGTATAAATTCATTTACTTCATAACCAACCCCTCTTCCAAAATTTACTGATTCTATGTCTGGAATTACAATTATTTTTATCAAATCTTTTTTATCTTCATAAACTTTTTCAATCATCTTAACAACTTCTTTTGTTGTAAATGGATTTTTCTCATCATTTGGAATATCTCGAACCATAATCAAAACCGGAATATTGTATTTTAATTTATTCCAAATTAATTTTTGATGACCAAGATGGAATGGTTGCCAACGACCGATGAAAACTGCATATTGTTTATCAGTTAGGTTTAATTTTTTTCCTCCAAAATTAACTTTAAACCAGTTTTGATCCAAACCAAATTCGATAATATTTTTCCCAATCAAAAAACTTAGTATTTTATTTGTAGATTCTTCAATATTTAAAATTTCAGTATCAACAATAAGTTCAGGATTTATTGGTTCTTCGTATACACTAGATATTCCTGTGAATTCTTTAATTTCACCATTTATTGCTTTTTTATATAGGCCTTTCACGTCTCTGTCTATACAAGTTTTAATACTGGATTTTATATAAATTTCAAAAAATTTTTCACCTGCAATTTCTCTGGCCATTTTACGAGAGTGAAATGTGGGTGAGATTAAAGTAGTTATAACCAAAAATCCATTATCATAAAGCATTTTTGCAGTATGGGCTACTCTTCTTATATTTTCCTCTCTATCTTCCATAGAAAAACCTAAATCAGAATTTAATCCTTTTCTTAATTCATCACCGTCTAAAATAATGACTTTCTCAAACTTTTTTAATTTATTAAAAACAGAATTTCCAAGCGTAGTCTTTCCAGCACCTGATAATCCTGTTAACCAAATTATCGCCATAAATTATTGTATGTTATTTATCCTGACATATTCGTTGATAATATTTAATACGCCTACGGTGAATAAGTCGGGCTCATTCTTAACTTTCTTTAAGAATTCCTGAAAATTTACCCTTATAATATTCTTCACTTCTTCTGTCTGTTTAAATTCCCAAGCCGGCGGGATTTCTCCTTTAAATATTGACCAAAAATGCCCCATCTTATTGTTAACCGGCAAAAAGGTAAAAAGATGATCTAGGTGCGTTGTAATCCCAAGTTCCTCGAACATTTCTCTATGCGCAGCATCTTCATAATTTTCTCCTCTTTGTACATGCCCCCCTACAGACAGTTCCAATAAGTTATATTTTGTTCCCGATTGCAATATGATATTACCAACCTCATCGAACAGTAAAATACCAACTACTCTATGGAGTTGTTTTTTAATATGAGCTATTTTTGCGTCCGTAATGCCAACAACAACATTATTTTTGTCTACTAAATCTATATACTCATTCTCCAGCGAAAAACCTACTGAATCCATATCACACTTTATGTTCAGCTTTGTCTGCGCCAATTCAATTTTATAGGCTATTTTCCTGCTTATGAAATCTGGATCGTCCATCAAGGATACGTCATTTGTAACGGCATATATAGGATCGATGTCTTTCATTAAAACTAGTTCCTTGCCGAACTTCGTGCTTTTACCAACAACCCCAAGATCCATCAAACGTTTCTTATTTTCAGGCTGTACATCAATTATTAATTTTGATAAATTCAATTTTTTTGTATCAAACACCTTACTTTTTTTTAATGATAGAATTGCATAAATTGGTAAATTAACATTCAATATATACTTTCGCATAAAAGAAGGAAAGTCAGAGAGTCTGGAAGGGATTTCTACTGGCTCCTTAATTTCTGAACTTTGATAGAGTCTCTGATACCATATCTTTTCATGTTTCCGATTTTGGTTGGTCTCAATCTTGATTTTCCCAGACCAATGGATCATTTTATCTGAAAAAGCTATGTTAAGCTGGAAGCAAATTTTTTTTATGAACAAGTCAGGCTTAATCCTCATATCAGTCGCATCATACACTACATACGCTTTTGTTGAAACGTCAAGGTACTCGACTATCTTCAATAAACTCAAAAATTCTCTTTCTTCAAAAAAATTCCGATGCAAATTAATTTTTAGAATCTTTTCAAAAAAATTGTAATCATATTCGTGATAGGCTTTATGCTCTACGATATCGTCCCAGCTTGCGTAATTGAACTTAATAGCGAAACTGTCTAGTAGAAACTTATGTATTTCAAGTCTTGGTGATATATACATCTCATCTGATCTTAGTCCTAACTTATCGGCCTCACATATGGCACCTTGAAGCACTGATCCAAAATTTAGAGTTTTTAATCCCTCGTTGAAGTTTATAATACCGTCTTCTTTGGAAAAAAAGTCCAGTAAATACTGCTGCAAACTGAGACCAGGCCTCAAATTCAGTGATTTTAAAATTCTTCGAATCCTAGATTCGACGGTAAGGAGTGGGTTTCGTATTAAAATGAGGATTTTATTCTGTGTTAAGGAAAGCAAATTTTTATACTCATGGCTTTCAATCAGCCATTGAGACATTTCTTTTATCAAAATTGTCTTCCTTGAAGTAGAATTTAAGAAATGATCACCCCCCAACTGATCGTATATATTTTTATATCCGACTTCTGGGTCAAAATCTATTTTTCTTGCGCCTACAAAAGGCTCGTGACACACTACATCAATATCAGTCGATAAGCTCAAAATATATTCGATTAGGGTTGAATTGCTTCTAGGAGGTGCGATTATAAAAAAAATATTTAACTCGCCCTCTGCAACCTTTTTTTTAAGTAAATTTAAATATTTATTTTCCATATAATTCTAGTACTTGAAAAATAGCAAAGTTACAGGATGCTTCGCTCAAATACTAATAACTCTTTATAGTAACTATGGTGTTTTTCTGAATATCTATATGTAAGAACAAGATTGTTTTCCGAAATTAATTGCTTGATCATTTTTTTTGAAAAATAACTACTCCAAAATAATCGGCTTGACCTACCAGCCTTATAATTTACAAACCAATCCCTAAAAATTAAATGTACTTTTTGTAAAAGATTATCGTAAGTTTCTTCTACTAATATTATTCTCTTTTTTGTAACTCGGACAACTTCCTTAAAATATTCAAAGTTGTTAGGTATGTGATGTAAGGTCAAATTTAGGATACTTATATTAAAAGAATTGTCTTTGAATGGGATATTGCACCCGTCATAAAGCTGAACTTTATCTTTATTAATAGTTTCTTTATAGATATTGATATCTAATATTTTTAATAAAGGCTGAATACCAGAAATCATTTCTGACATATACCCAAAACCATTACCAATCTTAAGTATTTGCACCGTTTCTTCTCCCAAAAAAGGAACTATCTTATCGAACCAATATTTTTCTCTTTTTTTAAAGGTATTTATTATGGAGTTCATAAAATTTTACTTCTTAATGATTTCTGATAACTCTCTAACGACACTATCCACATCACCATCTTCAGATACGACAACATAGTCATACATGTCTTTGTAGTTTGCAAATAAAATCTTATCTCTCTCAACCCTTTGAAGAATTTGAGCATCATTTTCTGTTCCCCTTCGTCTAAGTCTTTCTATCTGCTCTTTAGTGGTGGGAGGCATTATGACAATTGTTTTTGTTTCTGGTATCAATTTTTTCAAAACAGCTATTCCTTCTCCAACAACACCAAAAATTATAGCCTTTGAATTGATTCTCTTCCTTAATTCGGCTTTTGGAACTCCGTACATTTGACTAGCATATTCATTTCTGTGGATCAACATCCTCGCTTCAAGTAACATTAGAAATGTCTCTTTGCCCAAGAAATGATAATCAATCTTATCTTTTTCCCCTGGTCTGGGCGTACGCGTAGTAGCTGAAACTACTTTTACTACTTCTGGATGTGCTTCAAGAAGTTTTTTTATTACTGTATCCTTACCAACACCTGATGGACCTGCAATAACCAACACGTCGCCAAGAGAGGAAGAATTTTTCTTTTCAAATTTTTGGCTATCTATCAACAATTGTTCCTCTTCAAACGGTAAAAAAAATTTATCAAATAAATTCTTAAACGATTTAAAATACGCCAACAACGCCTCTCTTTCCTCAGCATTTAATTGCTCAAATTTTTCAATTGCCAAAAACTGCTCTTCTATTTTTTGAATTGTATTTAATGATTCCATATAATTTATTTTTAAATTAAATGACTAAACGCAAAAAGCCCACCGCATGAGTGAGAGCTTGCGTCCTCCATATCAGTTTCCCGATACGGCCGTTCAAGACAAATCCCATGTGATGGGTTTTTTATCTTGAACGGACTCCTTTCACCATGCTTTTAAAATAAAGTTTAGGTTACTTTTCTTATTTAATTGTACTAAGAATATAGCATTTTAGAGAGTTTTTTACAACATTTTTATGATTCTAAAAATCCAAAATCGACCCACAGGAAGAGGTGAAGGGACGACATTCTTTGTGGAATTGCTCGCTAAACAATAAATTTATTATTGCTTACTATTTTTAACTTTATTAAATACTTCTTCTAGTGTTGGACCGTCGCCTTTAGCTACAAAGGCAAGCATGTCTTTATCTCCAGAAACTACGGCTTGATACCCTCTGCAAATACCGTCTACAATATAAAATAATCCATCAGGGTCGTTTTCTACTGCTATGGGAGTATCAACATGTTTACCCAATCTAGTCCCATGAAATGCTTGGGGAGTTTTTGGTTCTTTTCCCTTGCTTGCCATATCTTGAAGTATTTCCTTAAAACTTGTACCTAAATCCCATGTGTTAGCTATTTCTTTTGTAGGAAGAATTTGTAAAGGATTATTTATGTAGTTTTCGGGTGGCGCTATTGCAAATGTATGTTCAGGAACATCTGGTTCTCTTTTATTCAGCCTATAAATTAAATTCTTTTTATACTCGTCAAAAGTTTCAAAGCTTGTCATCTCTTTTGAAAGCCTATCAGCTATTTGATTGAGTGCTTCATCTTTAGTCATATTCATAATCTTGCCATAGTATTTGAATAACACTATATCAAATATTTCTTTTAGCGTTGGACCATTGCCTCCCTCTACAAATGCAAGAATGTTTTTATTCTTAGAAATTACGGCTTGACTTGTTCTATGAAATCCATCTGTGATAGTAAATGTTCCATCACTATTTATTTTTACTGCAATTGGAATTTCTACTTGTCTACCTAGTCTAGCCCCATGAAAAGCACCTGCGTTCGGCTCTATTCCGTCTTTTGCATATTGTTCAAGACCATTTTTTGCGGCAATAGCTTGCGGAGGTAAATTTTCTATTTTATCTAAAGGCACAAGTTGTATCGGATTGTCTATGTAAATATATGGATTTGTATTTTCAAGTGGATTAAAGAGTATTCCGGGTTCTCTTTTTAAAATTATGTCAATTAGATTTTTTCTATATTCAAAAAAATGATTATATCCTTTCATATTTTTTGAAAGTTTTTCTGCGATCTCGTCAATTGAATTATCGGTTGGCTTCTTCATTATTTTACTGATTATTGAAATTGAATGTTTTTATTGTATCACATTTTTTAATCTGGGGAGTGTTTTCTCGTGCACGCACGGGTGGGTGGAGTTTTTGTGTAATCACAAAAACTCTGGGGCAAGCACGAGTATTTTGCGCCTTCGGGCATTTCCGCTATGGTGTCCATGGCTAAAGGACGAGTGCCTGTCCCGAATTGCAATACTGAACTTCAGAGCGAAAGCGACACCACGAAAATAATATTGAAAAACGTAGAGTGGGGATGGCGAGGGCAGAACACTCTCGGTAATCCGAGAGTGTAGTCCCGACCCGGGGAGAGGAAACTTCCTCTCCCCAAGAAGCGCGGGCTAATGCCCGCCCATAAGCACCTAGGCACTCGTAGCCATAGCGGAAATGCCCGAAGGCGGATGCGCCGAGGGTGCTGTTCCCTTTAGTTTGGACACAATACGATATGATGAACGAAGGCACCGATTGAATTTGCATTTGAGTTGCAGAATTCCGAATCTCGCCGAATTTAAAAAAATAAAAGCCCGCGCGGATTCCCTCCCAGACCCTGCCTCCGCGCGGACAAAATTCAAAATCCTCGCCGAATTTAAAAAACATTAGTCTCGGTTTTGCGAATCCTCCCTCCCGCAAAATAGTTTCGCAAAACCGAGTCCATTTTTTCTTGAAC